>NZ_JBITIE010000008.1:109014-373026 GCF_044458665.1 Streptomyces sp. NPDC050422 | reverse complement strand
CCGCGAGCAATGGGGTCTCCCCTGCTCGAGCGAAGCCGAGAGCTCGGGGAAGTGCCAGACGCCGCCCGGCAGGCGGGACTTTCGAAACACGCCCCCGGGGCGCACTGCCCGTCAGGTCGTGGCCGCTGCGCCCCGGTGGCCCCGGGTGAAGCGGATGCCCACGGTGTCTCCGCCGGTCACCACGAAGCGGCCGCCCTCGCAGCGGATGACGGCCTCGTCCACCTCGCCCCGCTCGTCCCTGCGCTCCTCGGTGCGCAGCACCGTCCAGCCGCCTTCGGGCGGCTGCGGCAGCCGCGCCATCGCGGCGTACTCCCACTGGGCGGCCGGTACGCACCAGTCGGGAAGGCGCGGCCAGGTGCCGGCGCCGACATGCAGGCTGCCGTCCGAGGTGCAGGTCAGGAGCACGGACTGGCCGTCGGCCAGCAGGAAGGCGACGGCCTCCGGCTCCCCCATGCGGCCCTCGGGCCGGTAGAAGATGCCGAGGACACCGACGATCCGGGCGCCTGCGAGCCATTCGGCGTTGCCCTGCCGCGGACCGCGCGCCGCTTCCTCGTCGTTGCCGACCCTCATGGCCTGCTCCTTCCCCGTGCGCTCAGCGACCAGAGTGCCATCCTTCGGGCGCGGGCAGGGGGTTCGGGCTCACCCGGGTTTGCGGGCCTCGATCAGAAAGCGGGTGGTGTGGGCGACGAACGGCCCCTCGGTCTCGATCAGGTGGTGCAGCGTGGCGAGTTGTGTCCGGTACGCGTCGACGGTGAAGCCGGGCACCATCCAGATCACCTTGCGCAGGAAGTAGACGACGGCGCCGATGTCGAGGAACTCGGTGCGCAGCCGCTCCGTCCGCAGGCCGACGACGTCGAGACCGGCCGCCTCGGCCGCGGCACGTGCCTGCTCGGGGTCGCGTCCGGCGCGTACGTGCGGCGGCTGCGGGCCGAGGAAGTACTCGACGAGTTCGAAGACGCTGGCCGGGCCGACCTGCTGCGAGAAGTACGTGCCGCCGGGAGCCAGGACCCGGGCGATCTCCTCCCACCACGTGGTCACCGGATGACGGCTGACCACCAGGTCGAAGGCCGCGTCGCCGAACGGCAGCGGCGGCTTGTCCTCGTCCGCGACCACCACCGCCCCCAGCGGGTGCAGCAGGGCGGTGGCGCGGGCGACGTTCGGCGGCCAGCCCTCGGTGGCCACGGTCAGCGGCGGCAGCTTCGGCGCGGAGGCGAGGACCTCACCGCCGCCGGTCTGGATGTCCAGCGCCGCGCTCGCCCTGCCGAGGCGCTCCCCCATGGCGCGGGCATACCCCCAGGACGGGCGCTCCTCGGTGGCTCGGCCCTCCAGCCAGGAGAAGTCCCAGCCGTCCACGGATACGGCGTCGGCCTCGGCGACCAGTTCCTCGAACCGGGTACGTTCCGCTGCTGCTGCTGCTGCGGCTGCTGCTTGCGCGTCATCGGGTGTTGCGGTCATACGGGGATGGTGGCAGTCGGGCATCGCGGCCGCGACCGCATTTCCCGCGCGCCGGAAGCGCCCGGCGCGCCCCGTGCGGGGTCAGGCGGCCAGTGCGCCGAACAGGATCCCCAGCAGCGCACCGGCGATCATGAACGGGCCGAACGGGATGCCCGTCTTGCGCCCGGCGCGCCGCATCAGCACCAGCCCGAGCCCGTACGCCGCACCGAACAGGAACCCGGCGAACCCGCCCGCGAACACGACGGCCCAGCCGTACCAGCCGAGGGCCACGCCCAGGGAGAGGGCGAGCTTGACGTCGCCGAAGCCCATGCCGTTCGGGTTGATGAGGAAGAGCAGGAAGTAGAAGGCGCCGAGAGCGGCCCCGCCGAGCAGGGCGGACAGCCAGGCGCCACCGTGCTCCGGCAGCAGGGCGGCGAGGCCGAGGAGCAGGGCGGCGGCCGCCGCGGCCGGCAGGGTCAGCTGGTCGGGCAGCCGGTGGACCCGGCGGTCGATCGTCGCGAGGAGTACGCCGACGGGGGCGAGCAGCAGCCAGACGGCGAGTTCGGGCCGCGCGCCGGTGGCCGCCGCGAGGGCCGCGCAGCCGAGGGCGGTGACGACGGGGGCGACGAGGTGCGGTGCGTAGTGCGGGCCGTTCCGGTGGGGCGCGGCGGGTGCGGCACCGGGCTCCTCGGCTTCAGCCGCGTCGCCCGCGTCACCGGCCCGCTCCGGCTCGGTGTCGTCCACCGGGTCCGGCCCGGCGTGCCCCGGCCCGGCGGCCGTACGCACAGCGATGGCCGCACCCACCTCGGCGCAGGTGGTGCAGCGCGTGGAGCCGAGCCAGCCGCGGCCCACCCCGGTGAGGGCGTGACCGGCGGGGCAGGCGTCGCGCCACGCGTCGTCCGGTTCGACGGAGAACCGGTAGGCGGCGCGCGGGACCAGCAGTCCGGTCGCGGCTCCCCAGAGGGCGGCGACCCCTATCAGGATGGCGTACACGTCATCGACCCTAGGCGCCCCGCGGACACCGGTCATGGGCCCTGGGGCCCACCGCACGCCGTTACGGGCCCAGAGGCCGTCACGTGGCGCTACCGTCATGGCCATGGCTCGATGGCGCAATGGAACAGGAACGCTGACGATCACCGACCGGGACGGGGATGGGGAGACCGAGGTGCCGCTGCGGATCGCGGCCTCGTACCGGCACCGGAGCCGTGGACTGCTCGGGCAGGACGGGATCGACGGCGCACTGATGATCACCCCGTGCGGGAGCGTGCACTCCTTCCGGATGCGGTTCACGATCGATGTGGCCTATCTGGACCGGAAGTTCAACGTCGTGGCGGTGCACACGATGAAGCCCGGACGGCTGGGACTGCCCCGGCTGCGGGCCCGGCACGTGATCGAGTCGGAGGCCGGAGCGATGGCGAAGTGGGGGCTGCGGCCCGGCACGCAGGTGCGGATCGCGCAGACCGGCTGACCCGTGGGCCCGCCGAACTCCGGCCGGGCCCCGGGCATATGGGGCCCAGGGCCCAAGACGGCGGGGGTGTCGCGCCCTTAGGGTCGAAACCATGTCATCCATGGGGGAGTTGCGTCGTCGGGTTCGCGGGGTGCGTCGCGGGTTGCGGCGCACCGTGCCGCGCACGGGTGTGCGGTTGCCGGTGCTGCGACGGCGGGGTGACCGGGGTCAGGGGGCGTTGGAGTACCTGGGTCTGGTCCTGGTGGTGGTGGCGATTGTCGGTGCTCTGGTGGGTACGGGGATCGGTGCGGATCTGACGTCGAAGATCGGTGTGCAGGTCTGCCGGATCGGTGGCGGTGGGAACTGCGGTGGCGATGGCGGGAACGAGGCGCAGGGCGGGCAGAACGCTCCGGGTCAGGGGGATCCCGCCTCGGACAAGAACGCCGACGGTTCGCCGAAGTCACCGGAACAGGTGGCGTACGACAAGGCGTTGAAGGGCCTCCAGGACGCGCAGAAGGACGAGAAGTCCAACGGCGACAAGGCGCTCGAGGCGGCGAAGGAACTCGCGAAGATCCTCGCCGACGAGCTCGGGATCACCGACGCCCTGGACTGCATCACCAAGGGCGACATGGGCGCCTGCACCGAAACCCTCATCAACGTGTTGCTGAGCCTGATCGGTGGTGCGGTCGGGAAACTCGCCGCGAAGTACGGGGCCCCCTGGAAGTGGAAGAAGGCCTACAAGCTCATCAAGGCCCTCAAGAAACACGGTGGCGACCTCTACGACGGCCTCAAGGGACTCGTCAAGAGCCGCAAGAAGGTCAAGGACGCCGAGAAGGCCCTCGAAGACGCCGGCAAGAAACTCGACGACACCAAGAAACCCAAGAACGACAAACCCGACGAGAAGAAGCCTCCGTGCACCAAGCACAGCTTCCTGGCGGGTACGCCGGTGCTCCTCGCCGACGGCAGCCGGATCCCCATCGAGGCCGTACGCACCGGGATGCTGGTCACGGTCACCGACCCCGAGGGCGGCCTGACCACCGTCCGGCCGGTCACCGACACCATCCGGACCTACAGCGACCGGGCGTTCACCCGCCTCCAGGTGGGGGTCGACGGACGGACCGCCGCGCTCACCGCCACGGACACGCACCCGTTCTGGCTGAACGGACGGAACGGCTGGGTGGACGCCGGTGACATCCGGCCCGGCGACCGGCTGCGGACACCTGCGGGGTCGTCCCTCACGGTCCGGTCCGTGGCGCACTACCAGCAGCGGCAGACCACGCACGACCTCACCGTCAGCGGCATCCACACCTACTACGTGGGAATCGCCGGGCAGAACGCCCTGGTCCACAACTGCGACGAGTGGACGAGCAAGGGGAACCTCGACGAGCACTACCAGAAGCACGGTGATGAGATGGGGTACGAGTCGCAGCGGGAGTACGAGGAAGCCGCCAAGGACCTGACGTGCGACTGCGACGGCGGCCGGCCCGGCGTGCTCGTCAAGGAGGCGTCGGAGGACGGCACCGTCCGGTACTTCGACCCCGACACGGGCGAGTACGGGATGAAGAGCAAGAAGGGCATCATCTCCTTCTACAAACTCGACGGTGGCCTGGCGGCGTTCAAGGGCATGCCGGGCACGATGCGGCGCAGGAGGCCGAGGATGCGACGTGCACGTGAACGGGTCTGACGGGGGCCGGCCCGACCGGTACCCCTGTGTCGCCTGCGGCCACACGGTCTTCGAGGACCCGCCCGGCTCCTCGATGATCTGCCCGGTCTGCAAGTGGGAGGACGACGCCTCCCAGCTGCGCTGGCCCACGATGGAACGGGGCGCGAACCGCGTCTCGCTCGCCGAGGCCCAGCGGAACTACGCCTCGGCCGGCGTGAGCGAGGAACGGTTCGCCCACCGCGCCCGCCCGCCGGAGGCCGGGGAGGACGTCGAGCCCGGCTGGCGGCCCCTCGACGCCTCGGACTCCTTCGAGGCACCCCTCGTGCAGGACCGGCCCTGGCCCGCGGACCGGACGGTTCTGTACTGGTGGACGCAGCGCTTCTGGCGACGCGCCGGCGGATGAGCCCCAGCGGGGCCCCCGGGCCGGGCGGCGCCGACCGGCGGAGATAATCGGTCGTATGCCCCCCGGCCCCTCCCCCCAGGTCACCCCCGCCCGCCCGCACCCGGAGCGCCGGCCGGTGCGCGGGCGTCTCGCCGCCGCCCTCGCCGCGGCCGCACCGGCACTCGGCGCGTACGCCGCGGTGCGGATCATCGGCCTCGTCGTCTTCCGGGCCGCCGCGTCGGCCGCCGGGAAGGACCCGCTGCACCTGCTCTCCGAGCGCTGGGACTCCCTCTGGTACCAGCGGGTCGCCGAGAACGGTTACGGGTACACGGTCACGCTCCCGGACGGGGGCGTCCACTCCGACCTGGCCTTCTTCCCGCTGCTTCCGGCACTGGAGCGTGGCATCGCGGAGGTGACCCCGCTCGGCCTCGCGGGCGCCGGGCTGCTGGTGGCCTGGGCGGCCGCGCTCCTCGCCGCCTGGGGGATCTTCGCCGTCGGGGCACGGCTGTACGGGCGCCGGGCCGGGGTGGTGCTGGCCGCGCTGTGGGGGGTGTACCCGACGGCGTTCGTCCAGTCGATGGCGTACACCGAAACCCTGTTCACGGCACTCGCCGCCTGGTCGCTGTACGCCGTGCTGACCCGGCGATGGATCGTCGCCGGTGCTCTGTGCGTGCTGGCCGGGCTGACCCGGCCGTCCGCCGCCGCGCTCATCGCCGCCCTCGCGATCACCGCCGCCGTCACCCTCGTACGGGAGTACCGGGCCGGTGCCGCCGACGGCATCGTCCGCCGCAACGGGCGGATGCTGCTGGGGGTGGTCATCGCGCCGCTCGGCTGGCTCGCGTACGTGGTGTTCGTCGCGGTGCGCGAGGGGCGTCCGTTCGCCTACTTCGACGTCCAGGCGCAGTGGGGCAACAGCATCGACGGCGGCGCGGCGCTGGCCGCCTTCATCCTGGGACTGCCGCTGCCCGGCATGCTCGGGCTGTGCGCGGCGCTGGCCGCTCTCGGCTGGCTGGTGTCGCTGTGCGTGCGGCAGCGCCAGCCGCTGCCCGTACTCGTCTACGGGATCGCCGTCGTCGTCATCTCGCTGATCGGCTCCGGGTACTTCGGCTCCCGGCCCCGGCTGATGATGCCCGCCTTCCCGCTTCTGCTGCCGCCCGCCGTGGCGCTGCTGCGGCTGCGCTCCACGGCCCGGACGGCGGCGGTCGTCGCGGTGCTCGCCGTGGCGTCGGCGGCGTACGGGGCGTGGACGCTGCTCGGCTCCGGCCCGCCGTGAGTTGGGCCCCTGGGCCCACGCATACGCACCACTCGGGTTGTTAGCGTGCAGAGTCCGTGCGGGAACAACGTCGGCGGTAGCGGTTCGCCGGTCAGGAGCGGTCAGTGATGAAGGCACGTACGGCAGCCATGGCGGCCACCACAGCAGTGCTCTGCCTGGCGGCCGTAGCCTGCGGGCCGGACGGGAAGGCGTCCGACCAGGACGGCGGGAAGGACGCGGGCGCGACTGCGAAGGCGAGCGGGACGCCCGCCCCGGACCCTGCCGCGAGCGACTCCGCCGCCCCGTCACCCACGTCGACCCCCACGAGCAGCGGCAAGGTGCTCGACAAGGCCGGGCTGGCCGGGATCGCGCTGGCCACGGGCGAGGTCGGGACCTACGAGGTCACGCCCATGCAGGGGGGTGAGGAGAGCGGCACGGAGCGGTCGGAGAACAAGGACTGCGGGCCGCTCGTCGCCGTGATCAACGGCGCACCCGAGCCCGCCCCGGCCGCCACCGTCTTCCGTACGGTCATGGACAAGTCGGAGGAGGGCAAGGACAACCAGACCGTCGTCACCGAGATCCTCACCTCGCACCCCGAGGGCGGGGCGCAGCAGCTCATGCGCGGTGTCCGGGACGCGGTCCGGGCCTGCGCGGGCGGCTTCCGTACGTCGGGCGAGGACGGCCCCTCCACGTACACCGAGGTCAAGCAGCTCCCGCTGCCCCCGGCCGGCCAGGAGAGCATCGCCTACCAGGTGACCGGGAGCATCGAGGGCGACAAGGTGCCGCTGCTCTTCCAGCTGGTGCGTACCGGTTCGACCGTCGTGACGTTCTACGTGGCCGACTTCGTCACGGCGAAGACCCCGCAGCTCCCGGCCGAACTCGTCGCCGCCCAGGCCGCGAAGCTGCCCTGACGCGCGCGGCCCCGGCGGGGGCCGGGCGCATCTGTTGCCCAACACCCATCAGAATCAAGGGTGTTGGGCAACAGCTGTGCGCTCACACCTCGTGCAGGACCACGTCGGCGGCCAGGGCGGTCCCTGCTTCGTCGTGCAGCTTCAGCCACCGCTGTTCGTCCGACGCGTTGCCGATCCTGATGCCGAAGGTCCAGGTCGGGTCAAGGAACAGGGTGTGTCCGCCCTCGAAGTCGAGGGCCAGGCAGGTGCAGACGGTGTCGTCGGCACCGGGTGCGCGGTAGACGCGCAGGCGGGTACAGCGCAGTTCGTCGCGGCCGTCACCGAAGAGCTGCTCACCACAACTGGCGACCATCACCTCGTCCTCCGCGTCCGCGAGCAGGCCGATGCCGCTCCAGTCGACGCCGTCCACCGCCGTGGTGTCCAGCCGGTCGAACTGGCCCACGGACTCGAACCTCAGCAGCCCCTCGTCCAGCCGGAGCCAGACGACGAGGGGCTGCGGACGGAACTCGGGGACGTCGTCGTCCCGGTCCAGGAACCCCGGGAGGAGGACATCGCGGACGGCATGGTCGCGCAGTGCCTTCTCGGCCGTCGGCCAACCGCTCATGTCCGCTCCCCGCTCCTGCCCGGCCACCGGCCGGGCTCCTGCCGCGCCGGCTACTTCACCGGCACCTTCTTGGTGATCACGATGCCGGTGTCCATGCCCTCGCCGCTCTTGAGGGCGGTCCAGAAGTCACCGTTCTCCTTGAGGACGACCGTCACGCCCTTGCCACGATAGATCAGCCCCTCGGGCTCGCCCTTCTTCAACGTGCCCTTGCCGACCAGCTCGAACGTGCCGTCCTTGATCGCGTCCGCGACGTCCTTCCGGAACTGCGGGCCGTCCTCCTTGAGCTTCTTGTACTTGGTGCCCAGCGCGTCCTCGATCAGCTTCTTGTGTCGCTGGAAGTGGTCCTTGAACTTCTTGGGATCCCCTTCACCCACACCCGGCTTGCGGGCCGCCTCGAGCTCTTCCGGCGACAGGTCGCAGTCGGTGTTGTGGACGAGCGCGTTGGCGGAACCGATGCCCACGTAGTAGGTGTGCACGCCCTCGACAGTGAGGTCGTACGTCGTCTGCCGCTGGGTGTAGCGCGTGACTCCGGCGACGGTCAGCGTGCCGCCGGTCTCGGTGCGCAGCGCGTCGCCGCGGCCGATGTCGCCCGCGTCGCTCCAGCGCTCCTCGCCGGTCACCCAGAACGGGTGGGTGTCCGTGGCGGTCAGCTGGGCCGGTGCCCCGCCGGCCTCGACGGTCAGCCGGGTGAAGTGCTTGTCGTCGTAGGTGGTGATGGTCCGCTCGACGCGGCGGGCTCCGGTCCGGCCGGTCACCGGGTCGGTTGCGGTCACCAGGTCGCCGGGGCGGACCGCCTCGATGGACAAGGTACGACCGTCGGCGAGGAGCACCGGCGTACCCGCCAGGAAGCTGTGCTTGGTGCACGGAGGCTTCTTCTCGTCGGGTTTGTCGTTCTTGGGTTTCTTGGTGTCGTCGAGTTTCTTGCCGGCGTCTTCGAGGGCCTTCTCGGCGTCCTTGACCTTCTTGCGGCTCTTGACGAGTCCCTTGAGGCCGTCGTAGAGGTCGCCACCGTGTTTCTTGAGGGCCTTGATGAGCTTGTAGGCCTTCTTCCACTTCCAGGGGGCCCCGTACTTCGCGGCGAGTTTCCCGACCGCACCACCGATCAGGCTCAGCAACACGTTGATGAGGGTTTCGGTGCAGGCGCCCATGTCGCCCTTGGTGATGCAGTCCAGGGCGTCGGTGATCCCGAGCTCGTCGGCGAGGATCTTCGCAAGTTCCTTCGCCGCCTCGAGCGCCTTGTCGCCGTTGGACTTCTCGTCCTTCTGCGCGTCCTGGAGGCCCTTCAACGCCTTGTCGTACGCCACCTGTTCCGGTGACTTCGGCGAACCGTCGGCGTTCTTGTCCGAGGCGGGATCCCCCTGACCCGGAGCGTTCTGCCCGCCCTGCGCCTCGTTCCCGCCATCGCCACCGCAGTTCCCACCGCCACCGATCCGGCAGACCTGCACACCGATCTTCGACGTCAGATCCGCACCGATCCCCGTACCCACCAGAGCACCGACAATCGCCACCACCACCAGGACCAGACCCAGGTACTCCAACGCCCCCTGACCCCGGTCACCCCGCCGTCGCACCCGGCCCCGCAACCCCAGCAGCCGCACATCCGTGCGCGGCACCGAGGCACGTGACCACCGGCGCACATGACGACGCAGTTCCCCCACTCGTGACATACGCCGAGGCTAACGGCGCCTGCATGCCGCCGTCTTGGGCCCAGAGACCCAATACTGCGCACAAGCGGGGAGCCGGCCCCGCACCCCGCGCACCTGGGCCCAGCTTTGGGGCCATAGGCCCAGGTCATCGCGGTCGGGCCGCCGTACGCTCACCCCGCACCAGCTATTCGGGGCATGACAGGTGACCGCCCCGGGCGAGTGGACGTCGGAGAGTCGGAGAGGGAGAGAACAGTGAACGGTGGCAGCGGCCGGGGCGACGGAAGCGCGGGGCATCGGCCCCCGGGGCACGGGTCCGGCCCTGCGGGGAGAGGCGGTGGCACGGGCGCGCTGTTGGTGCTGGGCCGGTGCTGGGCCGTCGGTGCCGTCGTCCACGTCATCGCCGGATACGTGATCTCCCGCGGGCTCGTCGACCTGCTGGCCACCGACGAACGGCTGGACGTCTTCACCTGGCGGCTGGGGCTGCGGCACGTACCCGCCGTCCTCACCACCGTGGTGGCCGTACTGGCCGCCGCCCGGGTCCTGCCCGCGGAGCGGCGCACGTCGCGCCCGCTGTACCTGTCGGCCGCCCTCGGCGTCCCGGTGGCCGTCCTCGGCTACGGGTACGCGGTGCTGTGGCAGGTCTCCGACATGGAGGGGGCCCTGATGCCCGTCGTGACCCTGGCGACCGGGGCGGCGGTGGGTCTCGCCGCGGACCGGCTGATGGACGACAGCGACACGGCGTCGCCGCAGGCCGCCCCGTACTACTGGCGTGACGGCGGCGCCACCGCCACGGACTACGCCGGAGGGATCCTCGTGGCCGCCGGCATGGTCGCGGCGCTCGCCACGGCGGGGGCCGTCGGCCACTGACTTCCGCTCCCGCCCCTACCGGTTCGGTACGTCGCTTCCGTAGACGACCCAGGGCGACTGCGAGGACGAGTTCACCCCCGACAACTGCGGCTGCACGGACGCGACTTCCTGCCGCACCGCGAGCGTGTCCGGCCAGTGGTCGAAGTACACCGTCCCCTGCACGATGAAGCCCCTCCAGTCGGTGGCCGCCGACGCACCCTCCCGGTCGACCACGAACCCGACACAGAGCACCGACGCCCTCCCGATCGCCTCCCGCACCGCGCGGACGACCGTCTCCTGCTCGTCCCGCCCCAGGCCTCCGATGGCGAACTGCAGCACCACCGTGCAGTCGTCCGTCCGCCGGACCCTGGTGGGGACCTCGGCGCCACTGGGCAGCCAGAGCAGGAAGTCGACCTGGTCCAGCCGTTGCAGGCCGGCCAGGAGGACGAGTTGGTCCCTCGTCACCCAGGACTGGGTGACCGCCGGCCGGGGCCCCGGGCCGATCAGTGTGATGCGCCGGGTGACCGGGTGATCCGGCCTCACGCCCGCCGCCTCCAGGTCGCCGAGCAGCGACTCGGCGTCGGGGCGGTTCCAGCCCAGGTGGTACGAGTAGAAGAATCCGTCACTCATCGACACGTCACCTCATGAAGAAGATCTGGGCACCCCGGATTCACCCCGGCACGTACCGGATGAGAGGTGGCCGCCCTGCTGGTCAGGTAGAGCGTGAAGATCCCTGCGCACGGGAGCGCACCCGCACCGCCGCCGATCGGGCGGCGTCGCGAGGGGCTCGCGGTTGGTCACCACGAGGGTAATGAGCGCCGCCGCCCGCGGCGTGGGCCCAGGGGCCCACGGCGGACCCCAATGGGGTGCGGGAGCGGGTGCCGCGCGAGATTTCGCGCGGAGGACGTCGTGGTGCTCCCCGGACCGCGGCACCTCGCGCCCGCGGGCCCGTCCCGTCGTGGTTGACGGCGGCCACCGCCGCCACGCCCCACTGCCGACAACCACTGCGACTCGGCTGTTAGACGATGGACAGGGGCAACCGCCACCGGCCATCGTGTACGGCAATGACACGCACCGATTCGCCTCCCGCCTGGGACGAGCGCACCCAGCTGACCACCTTCCTCGACTACACCCGCGCCACCGCGGTGGCCAAGTGCGAGGGTCTCTCGCAGGAGGACGCGGTCAGGGCCCCGCTCCCGGGTTCTCCGCTGATGACCCTCGCGGGGCTCGTCAACCATCTCCGCTGGGTCGAGTACTTCTGGTTCGAGGTCCAGTTCCTCGGCGGGGAGGACGAGGGTCCGTGGACGGACGAGGACCCCGACCGCGAGATGCGCATCGCCGTCGACATGCCGCTCGCCGACGTGTTGTCGGAGTACGAGGCGCAGTGCGCCCGCTACCGCGAGCTCGTCGCCGCCCACGACCTGGACACCCCGGCCAAGAACCCGCGCAGGGACGGCCGTTGCCCCGATCTGCGCTGGATCGTGCTCCACCTAATCGAGGAGACCGCCCGGCACAACGGCCACATCGACATCATCCGCGAGACCGTCGACGGCACCACGGGAGACTAAGGCCGGTCCCGCGGATCAAGGCCGGACCCCGCGAGCCCTGCCGGGATCTTCAGTGCCCTCCTGGGTCCGGTCCGCGACGCCGCGCCGGGCCCGGTTCAGCTCCACGTTGAACTGGGCGCCGGCCAGCAGCGCCAGGTTGGTGAACCACACCCAGATCAGGAACACCACGAGCCCGGCCAGTGAGCCGTAAAGCCTGCTGTAGGACCCGATGTACGTGGCGTACAGCGCGAACCCCGCCGAGGCCACCAGCCACAGCAGAGCCGCCAGCACCCCGCCCGGCAGCTCCTGTCGCGTCCCGCGCGCGGACGCGGGGCCGGTCCGGAAGAGGACCATGATCAGGCAGGCGACCAGACAGAGCAGCACGGGCCATTTCAGCACCGCCCACACCGCGTCCCCCAGGTGCGCGAGCCCCATCCGGTGCCCGAGCCAGCGGGCCAGCGGCCCGGAGAGCACGAGGGCGAACGCGCTGGTCATCAGGAGCAGCAGCAGCCCGATCGCGGAGACGACGATGAGGTGGGCCTTGCGCAGGGCGGGCCGGGTGTCGGGTACCCCGTGCATCGCGTGCAGCGCCCGCCGGAACACGGCCAGATAGCTGGACGCGGACCACACCGCGCTGACCGTCCCTGTCGCGACCAGCAGCCAGACCGCGGTCCGCTGCTGGGTGGCCGCCTCCAGGGGCTGGCGCAGTGCGGCTCCGGACTCCGCCGGGGCGAAGGCGGTGATGTCGGCGATGAGCGCATGCGTGGCGTGGGGGTTGGCCAGGCCGATGACGGACACCGTCACCAGGAGGGCCGGCAGCAGCGCGAGGATGGCGTAGTACGTGAGGGCCGCCGCCCAGTCCGAGAGGTCGTCGTTCCACAGGGAGACGGGCGTGCGCCGCAAAGCGACGGGCCAGCACCGCGGCGCCCTGGGGCGCCCGGCCGCCCGGGCCGGCGACCCGGCGAGGGCGCCGTTGATCTTGCTGAACACGGATGGGGCTCCGGGGATGTAGAAGGGTCGGCACGGTCGGTCGCCTCCCGCCGTACGGACGCGGCGAGGGGCATGGGGACGCCGTGTGCTGCCTCTCCTCTTCTGCTCCTGTTCGCGCCCGGTACACCCGTTTCCTCCGGTTGGCGGGCGCGGGCCGGGCGGCGGGCGACGAGCTCCGGCAGCGCCCACGGGCTTCGGCCGCCATTGTCACACCCTGGTCGTACGCTCCCGTCATGAGCGTCTCCCTCTACTACAACGCGCACCGCGCGACACCGCTGACCGAGGCCGAGTCCGCGTCTGTCGAGCGCGTCGTCGCCGCGCGCACGGCGTCTTTCCCGTACGACGACGAGGAAGGCCTGTATCTGTACGAAGAGTCCGCCTCCGAGCCGCGGGAGATCGTCGCCGGGTCCACCAAGATGCCGTTCGACCCCGGTCACCTGATGCCCGTGATCGCCCATGTGCTGGATTCCGTGACGGAGTTGCGCCGGGCCGTGCCGGATGCGGAGTGGCGCGTACACATGGACGATCTCGACGTTCCGTGGGAGGAGGCCGAGGGGTACGCCCTGCCCGGGATGCGTGACGCGGACCTGATCGCGGAGCTCTCGGCGGTCCACGGCGACGACGGGGTGGCGGGATGAGCGACGCGAACGCGGGGGCCGCTGCGGGCCCCGCCCCGCCCACGCCGGAGCAGCGCCGACTCATCGAGTTCGGTGAGGCGCTGTACAGCCGCATGGCGCCGGGCGCCGCTCTCGGTCATGTGCTGCTGCCCGAGGACGACGCGGTGGCTGTCGTGCACCGGGTGCGGGGCGGCGGGACCGTAGTGGTGGGGGCCGACCGGTCGGTGCTCTTCTCCCCCTCGGCGCGTGACATCGGCGTCGCCCTGGCCGAGTTCCGGGCGGGCGTGCGGACGCCCGTGGAGCGCTTCGGTTAGCGGGCGCCGCTGGCACGACGGCATGGCCCGGCGTCGGGCTGAGTGCCGCGCACGGCACCCGGCCCGACGCCGTCAGCTCACTCCGCCCCCTCCCCCGCACCGGCCGGCGGCGCGGGCGGCCAGGGCACGTCGGCCAGCAGGGGCACGATCGTCTCGTCCTCGTAGTCGAGGTGGGCGCTCAACTCCGCCGACATCGTGTCCAGTTCCTTGCGGAACCGCTCGGGGTCGGCGATGCCGATGCCGGCCAGCAGGGCGGCCAGCTCGCCCTGGATGCGGGCCACGGTGCGGTGCTCGTCCCGGAGCCGGTCGAAGACGTCGCCCAGGTCCGGGTGGTACCGCACGATCCCCGGGAACAGATGATCGTCCTCACTGGTGTGGTGGAACTCCAGCGCCTGGCAGAACGCCAGACAGCGCTGCCGGATCTGCAGCCCGAGCCCCGGGGCCGGCGGCTGACCGGGCCCCTGATGCGCGGCCCGGGCGGCGAAGTGCGCGTCGGTCTCCGCCTTCACCTGCCGCAACTGCCCGCGCAGCCACGTGTGGACCTCCGTCATCTTGTCGGCGAGGGTCCTGATCTCGCGGGGCCGTCCCTCCCACACCTCGGGATCGGCGCGCTCCAGCACGACGACCAGCGGAACGCGGACGGCGCCCGCCGCGTGCCCGTCGGCCCCGGGGGCGTCCGGCACGGCATGGTCGAGCAACTCCCGCCCGTGCGGGCCCTGGTCGGGGACGGCGAGCGCCTGGTAGTTCTGCGTACCGATCTCCACTCCCACCACCGGGTGGGCAAGCAGATCGTGGTACCAGCCGGGGTGGTTCGGCGTACCGGGGCCGGACCCGATGACCGCGAGCGACCCGCTGGGGCGGCGTACGTAGCCGAGCACGGTGGTCCGCGGGATGCCGGACACGGGAGCGGTGGTCGTCAGGAGGAGCAGGTCCCGGCCCTCGAAGGGGCCACCGACCTTTCCCTCGCGGGCACGGAACTCCTCGATGACCGTGACGTCGAGTGCTTCGTTACTGGGTGTGGGCATACGGATTTCTGTCTCCGGAAGATGAGGGAACGCGAAGCGGCCGTGGCGGCTGCGACCGCAGCCATGGCCGGTGAGGACGCAGGGCTCGCACATGCGGCAGCGCTGCGTCGAATGCTCGGATGCTCAGATGCAGAGCGCGGAGTATGAACTCACGACGGGCTCCTGAGAGAAGGATGCTCGCCCGACAGCCGGCCGGCCCACTGCTCTTTGGCCGGCGCCACGCGGCACCGCCTCCATTACAGCCACGCCCGGGGCGGACTGTCAACGCGGCAGCCCGGGGCCCGGCCCGGCTGTCGCAGTGCACCGGCCTGGGCCTCCGCCGCTGAGCGGGCTCACGTGCCGCCTCCCGGGCGTGGCATCACCAGCCCCCGTGCCCACCGCCCTCGGCGTGGCCGGTGCCGCCGGCGCCGCCCTCCGACCAGCTGCCCGGGTCCGCAGAGTGACCGAGGCCGTGGCCGCCGGTGGTGAAGTCCGCATAGAGGTCGCCGAGTTCGCTCTGAAGCTGCCGGGTGAGGCTGCCGGCACCGGCGGCCAACGCCGCGGCGAGCTCCTCGTCTGCGCCCCTGCCGTCGCCAGTGGCCGGGGCGAGGTGTCCGGCCGCGGCGAGGGCGGCCAGACGTCGGCGGCCTGCGATGCCCCGCAGGCCCGGGTAGACGGCAGGAGTGAGATCCGCGGCCCGGATGAGCGCGGCGAGGGTCAGATCGCGTGCGTCGGGCTGCCCGGCCGTTCCGGCACTCACCGCACGGTCCAGCCGGTCCAGCAGCTCCTGGCGGCGTGACAGGTCGACGAACACGATGTCGTGGCGGCTACGGCCGCCGGCATCCCGCCACCGGCGGACCCGGACCGTCTTCCGGTCCTCCAGCCTGGAGAGGTACTCGAAGGTGAGGGAGCGCGGCGTCCGGCGCAGCCAGTCCTTGAGACCGGGCTGCGGATGGGCCGCGCCGAGACTGCGCAGGACGTTGTTCAGATGGCGGTCCTCGACGGGCCGGGGGTCGGTCACCTCGATGAGGCGGGGACCGACGACGATCCGGCCCGCCAGGCCCAGGTCCGCCAGTTCGGCGGCCCGCAGGGCGAATCGGAGTCGGTCCGTGGCCCGTATCCGGATGTGGCGCCGACGCACCACTATGGCGATCAGGAGCAGTTCGTCCCCCGTGGTCATACGGGCCAGAGTAGGGGCGCCCGCCCTCGGAGGGGCATCCTCCGCGCATTCGACCGCTCCGGCCCTTCGACCACCGAGTGGGTGCCTGGGCCTGCCCTCGTCCGCCGCGGGGCAGTCGCCCGGAGACCTCGGCTTCCCCGCGGCACGGCGGATTCCCGCCCGCAGGCCGCCAATGTGAGCATTGCACACACACCACCCCGACCGGTGATTACGCTGACGCCGAACCAGATCCCGGTTCCGGACGTGGCTCCCGGCCGGAGTCGACCGTCAGCGAGGGGGACGCCGATGCCGCACACACCAGGGCCCTGGTACACACCGCGACCGCGCCAGCAACCGGTGCCGGACAACCCGTACGCCCAGCAGGGCCACGCGCCGCCCGGTCCGCCCCGGCGCAGGCGCCGGGGGCCCGTGGCCGCTGCCGTCGCCGTCCTCCTGCTGGCGACCGCAGGGGGCGTGTACGCCCTGACGGACGGCGACGGGAAGGGGCCCGCGGCACCGGTGGCGGGCAGCACGCCGAAACCCTCCGGGGCGTCGGCCTCGTCCCGTGCACCGGCGGCTCCCCCGCCCGTGACGGAGCGGATCCCGACGTCGGAGGAGATCAACGCGGGGCGCAAGCCCGGAGATGCGACGGCGTGGATCGTCGAGGACCCCACCGATCTGCCCCGGAGCAACATCCTGGCCAACGACCTGTGGATCGTCGGCGACACCGTCGTCCAGGCGGTCCACAAGAAGGTCACCGCCCGCCGCCTCTCCGACGGCGCCCAGGTGTGGAGCCTGAAGCTGCCCACTACCGTCTGCGAGACCCCGGTCAACGCCACCCCCGACGGCAAGGTCGTCGTGGTGCACCACAACAAGGCGAAGAGCCGGTGCAACCAGCTCCAGGAGATCGATCTGCGCACCGGAAAGTCCGGCTGGCACAAGGAGCTCGTCGAGACCGGCTCGATGGACGGCACGATCATCGTGCACAGTGCCATCAGCGGCGGCACCCTCGCCGTCGTCCAGAACATGCGGGCCGCCGCCTACCGGATCAGTGACGGAACGAAGCTCTACGACATCCCCATGCAGAACCCCGGAGGGTGCTACCCCGATGATGTGGCGGGCGGCTCCCGGCTCCTGGTGAGTTACGGCTGCGCTGTCGGCTCGGACACGCCCTACAGCCGGCTCCGCGGGGTCGACCCGCCGACGGGCAGAGCACTCTGGAACTACCGCACCAAGCCCGGCTGGAAGGCCGGCAAAGTGCTCTCCGTGGAGCCCGTCGTCCTCACCACCCTGCACGCCGAGCGGCGCCAGGACGACTGGCGCGTCGTCTCGCTGGGCCCCGGCGGCAAACTCCGCCGCACCATCGACGCAAGAGCCAAGGGCTTCAAGTACTGCGGCGACTCCGGCGACGCGGGTCAGGGCATCCAGAACTGCCCGGGCGCCGTCGTCGGCAACGGCCTCGTCGCGCTGGGCGGCACCGACCGGGCCGGCGCCTACGACCTCGGCACCGGAAAGCTCGTCTGGGGGGTGAAGTCCGACGCCGGCCGCACACTGAACCCGCTGCGCCCGGAGACCGGCAAGGCGGTCCTCGTGTACGAGGGCGCCACCCCGAGCAGACCGGGCCGGATCCTCCGGATCGGCCCCGGTGGTGCCGGCAAGGAGAAGGAGGTCCTGCGCCATCCGGCCTCGGCCGCGAAACCGGAGTACGAGATGCTCGCGGGGAACCTGGCCTACACGAACGGCCGGATCGTCATCACCCCGTCGATGGTGAACGGGGACGACGCACAGAGCAGCGCCCAGATGATCTCCTTCGCGCCCGGCACCGACTGAAAGGACCCGGTAGCCAACTCCGCCCGGGCCGGGCGCTGTCACACCCTCGTGAGAGGCTTCCGTTCAACGGCGGCGCACCCCATGTGCCGTTGAACGAACTGAACAGGCTGAGCAGATCCCTGGGGGGATTTTTCGTGAGCAACATTGGACGCAGACGTTCGGTCCGCGGCGCTCTCGCCGCCATCGCCGTCACGGTCACCCTGGCCACCACGGCCGGTACGGCCTTCGCCTCCGGCGACCCCGCCGGCACGGCCGACCGGGCACGTGCCACGGCTACGGCCGGGGCCGGACAGCAGGCCGGAAAGGCCCGGGGGGCGGCTCCGGCCGGCGCGGCCGGTGCGGTCGAGACGCCCAGCTTCCCCATGCTGGGCGTGCACAAGAAGACCACCGAGCTGTACATGTACTGGACGGACGACCAGGGCGGCTTCGAGCCCCGGGAGTACGTGACGCCCGGTTTCGACGTGTTCGCCGACTCGATCGACGCGGACAACGACAAGGACGGGTGGAGCGACCACACCTGGGACGTCTACAAGGACGGGAAGCTGACCTCCAACTGGATCGACGACGAGCTGGGGTACCACAGCATCCAGGTCGGCAAGGGCTGGAACATCTACCCCACGATCCTCTCCCCCGGCAGCATCGGCGGAGCCCAGGAGGCCGACCTCATCGGGCTGGACAAGGCCGGTGTGCTGTGGGGCTACCTCGGCTACCCGGACGGCAGCCTCACCACGCGCATGCGGATCGGCGGCGGCTGGGGCCAGTACACCCAGCTCGCCGGCCAGGGCGACCTGACGGGTGACGACAAGCCCGACATCGTCGCCCGGGACAAGTCCGGTGTCCTGTGGCTCTACAAGGGCACCGGCGACTACAAGGCGCCCTTCGCGTCCCGCACGCGGATCGGCGGCGGCTGGAACACGTACGACCGTCTCCTGTCGGTCGGCGACCTCAACGCGGACGGCGTCGCGGACCTGGTCGCCCGCAAGTCGAACGGTGACCTGTTCCGGTACTCGGGCACGGGCAACGCCAACGCCGTGTTCGGGAGCCCGGCCAAGATCGGCCACGGCTTCCAGATCTACAACCTGCTGTAAGCGGAAGCGAAAACAAACGGACCGGCAGGACGGACGAGGCGGGCCGCCTTCCCCCGACGGGGACGGCGGCCCGTTCCGTCATCCGGCCGGGCGGACCTTCGCGACCTGCGCCGCCGGCACGGGCCGCACAGGCTCCGTCCCCGACCGGGCGACCACGGAGGCCGCCACCCGCGAGGCGAACGTCAGCATCTCGGCGGCCCGGTCACGCGACAGCCGTACCGCGCCGCCGTCGCGGAACGCTCCTGCCTCGCCGAGCCAGTTGAGCATCGCCGCCATGAACGCGTCGCCCGCCCCGATCGTGTTCACCACGTCGACCCGCACCGCGGGGACGGAGATCCGTCCCCCGTCCCGTAGGAACGCCGTGCTGCCCGCGGCACCGCGGGTGAGCACCACCAGACGGTTCTCCGCGGCCAGCTGTTCGCAGATCGCCTCGGGGACCTCGCCCGGCCAGAGCGCGGCCACGTCCTCGTCGCTGACCTTGAGGACCTGAGCCGGTCGGCAGAGATCTCGCAGTCGGCGCGCGGTGTCCCCGCCGAGCGAGCGGTCCTCGCGCACATTGGGGTCGACCACCAGCACGGAGCGTTCGGCCCCGGCGCGCGCGGTCGCGGCCACGGAATCGGCGGACGGCGGTACGACCGCGGCGAGCCCGCCCGCGTACACGGCGCCGAAGCGGCCCACGTCCGCCGTACGCTCCGGCATCCGGAAGGTGGCTGTGTCGTGCAGGTGGAAGTGGTAGCCGGTGCCGTCCGGGCCCGGATCGGCCACCGCGAGCGCGGTGGGCAGATCCGAGCGGGCGCACAGGCCCAGTTCCGTACCGGCCAAGAGGAGCCGCTCCTCGATCAGGCGGGCGAATCCGTCGCCGCCGAGCGCTCCCGCGAACCAGCTGGGCGTGCCCAGCCGGGCCAGCCCGGCTGCGACGTTGGCCGGCGCGCCACCGGGCTGGGCCCGGTGCGTCCGCGGGTCGTCCGGGGACGGCACCAGGTCGATGAGCGCCTCGCCCATCACCAGAACGGCATCGGAGCCACCGATCACGGCTCGACCACGATCTTGCGGCCCAGGCCCGCCTTGAACCGGTCCAGGGCCTCCGGGTACTGCTCCAGCGGCAGCCGGTCACTGATGAAGACGGCCGGGTCGATGACTCCCGCGGCGAACAGCGCGGCGGCGCGCTCGTAGCTGTGCAGCACGGCCATCGAGCCCGTGATCGTGATCTCCTGGTTGTAGATCCGGTACGGCTCGATGACGGCCTTGGTCGCATAGTCGGCGACCCCGAACTGCAGGAACGTGCCTCCCTTGGCGACCCGGCCGAGGCCGTCCTGGATGGCGCCCGCGCTCCCGGTGGCGTCGACGACGACGTCCCAGCCGCGTACCGTCTCCAGCTCGTCGGCCGAG
Organism: Streptomyces sp. NPDC050422; assembly: GCF_044458665.1. Lineage (NCBI taxonomy): Bacteria > Bacillati > Actinomycetota > Actinomycetes > Kitasatosporales > Streptomycetaceae > Streptomyces > Streptomyces sp. NPDC050422. The sequence continues at coordinate 352,903 of NZ_JBITIE010000008.1, read as the reverse complement.
GCGGCGGAGCGCGAGACACCCAGCTTGACGGCGGTGGTCAGCCGGTCCGGATTGATGTCCAGGATGTCCACGGTGGCGGCGCCGGTGCGCTTGGCGAGCTCCAGCATCATCAGTCCCATGGTGCCGGAACCGTAGATGAGCACCTTGGCTCCCAGCGTGGAGCTGAGCACGTCGTAGCCGCGCACGGCGCAGGAGAGCGGTTCGATCAGTGCCGCGGTGGCCACGTCGACGTGGTCCGGGAGCTTCACGCAGTTCGCCACCGGGGCGACGGCGAACTCGGCGGCCCCACCGGGCTTGCTGACCCCGATCGCGTTCCAGTTGTCGCAGAGGTTGCCGCGCCCGCTGCGGCAGTAGTGGCACTCGTGGCAGTGCAGCGAGGGATCGACGGCGACGTTGTCGCCGATGGCCAGCTCGGTCACCTCGGAGCCGGTTTCCACGATCTCGCCGGCGAACTCGTGGCCCGGGATGATAGGCAGCGCGGGTGCGAACTCGCCCTGCAGGATGTGCAGATCGGTGCCGCAGAGTCCGCACGCCTTGACGGCGACGACCACGTCACGGGGCCCCGGGGTGGGATCGGGGACGGTCTCGACCGACACCTTGCCGATGGACTCGATGATCGCAGCCCTCATTTGACAGCTCCAAGAGAAAGGCCCTGGACGAGTTTGTCCTGAGCGGCGAAGCCGGCGGCGAGCACCGGCAGGGACACGACGACGGACGCGGCACACAGCTGGGCGAGGAAGAGCCCCTGGCTGGTGACGACGCTCGTCAGGAAGACGGGAGCGGTCTGGGCCGCCACCCCGGTGAGCACCCGGGCGAAGAGCAGCTCGTTCCAGCTGAAGATGAAGCAGATGAGGGAGGTGGCCGCGATACCGGGCGCGGCCACCGGCGCCACCACCCTGGCCAGCACCGTGGGCAGCCGGGCGCCGTCGACCTGCGCGGCCTCGATGATGGACACCGGCACGTCCGCCAGGAACGACTGCATCATCCATACCGCGATCGGCAGGTTCATCGACGTGTAGAGGATGACGAGGAACCAGATGTTGTCCAGCATCCCGGTGTTCTTGGCGAACAGGTACACCGGCAGCAGCCCCGCGACGACCGGCAGCATCTTCGTGGACAGGAAGAAGAACATCACATCCGTCCACTTCTCCACTCGCTTGATGGAGAGCGCGTACGCGGCGGGGAGCGCGAGTACGAGCACGAAGAGCGTGGAGAAGACGGACGCCGTCAAGGAGTTGATCAGCGGCGGCCAGGGGCTCGCTCCGCCGCCGGCACCGAAGAACACCCGGTAGCCGTCGAGAGTGAGGGGCGCGCCGAGCGACGGCGGGTTGGTCGCCGCGTCGGCCTCCGAGTGGAAGGAGGTGAGCAGCATCCAGAGTGCGGGCGCGCAGAAGACGATGCCGACGACCCAGGCGACGAGCCCGAGGGCGGTGGAGCGTCGTCTGCCCCGGCGTGCCGCCCGTGCGGGGTCGACATGGCCCGCCCGGTCGGTGTGCGAAGCGGTCAGGGTACTCATGCGCGGTTCGCCTCCTCGCTGAAGAGGGACGAGACCACACGCAGGGCGAAGGTCGCGACGACGATGGTGCCGATCACCACGACCACGCCCGCGGCGGACGCCAGTCCGTATTCGTGAGCTTGGTAGAAGGTCTGGTAGATCGTGTAGGGGAGGTTCGCCGTGCCGAGTCCGCCGGCGGTGATGGTGAACACCGCGTCGAAGTTCTGCACGATGTAGATCGAGCCGAGCAGCACGCCGAGTTCCAGGTAGCGGCGCAGGTGCGGCAGCGTCAGGTAGCAGAACATCTGCCAGGCGTTCGCGCCGTCCAGCCGGGCGGCCTCCATCTGTTCGGTGGACCGGCTCTGCAGCCCGGCGAGCAGGATGAGCATCATGAACGGCGTCCACTGCCAGACGAGGGCGGTCGCGACCGCAGCCAGCGGCATGTCGGAGATCCAGTCGGGCTGTCCGGGGCTGTCGACGCCGAACAGTCCGGCGAACCAGGCCCATCCCCCGTTCAGCAGGCCGTACTCGGGGTTGTACAGCACGTGCTTCCACATCAGTGCCGCCGAGACGGGCACCAGCAGGAAGGGCGTGATGAGCAGGGTGCGCACGAAACCCCGGCCGATGAACCTGCGGTCCAGCAGCAGGGCGAGAAGGAGCCCGAGCACGACGCTCACGATGACGACACCCGCCGTGAGCAGGACCGTCGTGAACACCGAGTCGCGCAGACTCGGGTCGCTGAACACCTCCCCGTAGTTGGAGAACGCGCTGAAGCTCCGTGCGTCGGGCGAGAGCGAGTTCCAGTCGAAGAACGAGACCACGACCGTTGCCACGAACGGGAGCTGGGTCACGGCGATCAGGAAGATCAGGGCGGGCAGCAGCGGGGCACGGGTGGCCCAGACGCGGGCCCGGCCGGGGACCTTACGGGTACTGCGGGGTGCGTCGGCGCCACCGGGCGCGTCGGCGGACGAGACTTCCGGGGTGGATACGGAGGCACTCACTTCTGCTCCTTGCCGACCTTTTCGGCGAGTGCCTGCGAGGTCTTCAGGGCGTCGTCCACCGACTGGCGGCCGGCGATGGCGGAGCTGATCTCCTGCGAGACCTTCGTGCCCAGGTCGGTGAACTCCGGGATGTCGACGAACTGGATGCCGACGGTCGGCCGCGGCTGCGTGCCGGGGTCACGGGGGTTGGCGCCGGCGATGGCCTGCTGGGTGACGCTCGCGAACGCGGACGCGTCCTTCAGATAGTCCGGGTTGGAGTACGTCGACGCGCGCTTCCCGGCGGGCACGTTGGGCCAGCCGACCGTCTTGCCGACGAGGTTCTCGTAGTCCTTTCCGGAGGCCCAGGAGATGAACTTCCAGGCGCTGTCGGTCTTCTTGGACGCCTTCTGCATGCCCCAGGCCCAGGTGTAGAGCCAGCCGGAGCTTTCGGTCTTCTCGACGGGCGCGGCCACGTAGCCGATCTTGCCCTTGACCGGGGAGCCGGACGCCTCCAGTGATCCGGCGCCCGCGGTGGCGTCGTACCACATCGCCGACTTGCCCTGCGTCATGTTGTTGAGGCACTCGGCGTAGCCGGCCTGGGGCGCACCCGCCTCGCCGTGCTTCTTCACCAGGTCGACGTAGAACTGGACGGCCTTCTTGAACTCGGGCGAGTCGAGCTTCGCGTTCCAGTCCTTGTCGAACCAGGTACCGCCCATGGTGTTGACGACGGTGGTGAGCGGAGCGATGACCTCGCCCCAGCCGGGCAGGCCGCGCAGGCAGATGCCCTTCATGCCGCTCTTCGCGCCGTCCGCCCGGGCCGCCAGATCGGCGACCTGCTGCCAGGTGGGCTTCGCGGGCATCTTCAGGTTCTTCTCGGCGAAGACGTCCTTGCGGTACATGAGGAAGGACGACTCGCCGTAGAACGGCTCGGCGTAGAGCTTGCCGTCATCGGCGGTGAGGGATTCCTGGAGCGGCTTCAGGATGTCGCCCTGGTCGAAGGCCTTGTCCTTGGCGGTGTACTCGTCGAGCGGGTGCAGCCAGCCGTTCTTCGCGTAGAACGGCACTTCGAAGTTGCTGATGGTGGCGACGTCGTACTGGCCCGCCTGGTTGGAGAAGTCCTGGGTGATCTTGTCGCGTACGTCGTTCTCCGGCAGCACCGTGAAGTTGACCTTGATGCCGGTCTCCTTCGTGAAGTTGGCCGCGGTGAGCTTCTGCAACTCGACCATCTGCGGGTTGTTCACCATGAGTACGTTGATCGACTCGGCGTCGCCGGACGAGGCACCGCCGCCGCCCGCGCCGCTGCACCCGGCGAGCAGGGCCGTGAGGGCGGCACCCGCACCCAGACGCGTACTCATTCTGATGCTGCGTTCCTTGATGTTGGGCATGTGGTTCTCCTGATCACTCGTCATCGAGGATTCATCTGTTGGGGGCATGTCAGCCGTTCCCGGGGCTGACGGGCGGCTTCCGGCTGCGGGGTTTCGTGTGGGGCGTTCTCGGGGTGGCGGTCAGACGCGGATGACCTGCGGGCCGAGGCGCGAGTAGCGCTGCGCCTCGGCCGAGGGGAGACCGGTGTCCGTGACGATGTACTCGAAGTCGCCGACCTCGGCGAAGCGGCAGAAGCTCACCGCACCGAACTTGGCATGGATGCCGGCGAAGATCCTGCGCCGAGCGCTGCGCATGGCCTGGGCCTTCACTTCGCCCACGGCCGGGTCGGGGGTGGTCAGGCCGTATTCACGGGAGATCCCGTTCGCCCCGACGTACGCCAGGTCGATGACGAATCCGGCGAGCATCCGGGTCGTCCAGTGATCGACGGTGGCCATCGTGGAGCCGCGGAGCCGGCCCCCGAGGAGCAGCACGGTGGTCTTCTCCACGTCGGCGAGGGCGGTCGCCACAGCGAGGGACGCGGTGACCACGGTCAGCGGGCGGTCCCTGGGCAGCGCCTCGGCGACGAGCATGGGGGTGTAGCCCTCGTCGACGAAGACCGTCTCCGCGTCGCCGAGGAGGTCGGCGGCGGCCGTCGCGATCCTGGACTTCTGGGGAACGAGCCGGTTGGTGCGCGCGGCCAGCGTCGTCTCGAAGCCGGCACTCTCCACCGGGTAGGCGCCACCGTGGGTACGGCGCACGAGACCGTGCTCCTCAAGGGTGTGCAGGTCGCGCCGCACGGTCTCCTTGGCCACCCGGAGCGTCCCGGCCAGCGCGGTCACTTCCACCGACCCGTCGCGGCGGGCAATCTTGAGGATCTCTCGTCGGCGCTCGTCGGTGTCCACGACACACATCCCTGATGTTGCTGCGGCTCCGGCCCCGTTCGGGCTCTTGAGTCGTTTGTACAAGCAGGGGACTCACGGCGACCAGGCTCTTCACCGCTTCGCCTGTGCCCGGTTGCGCCCGTTTCACCAAGGCCGGACCGGCTGGTCACACCGTGCGGAGCGGTTGTACGCGTCCGGACCGGTGCCCGATTGACGCCGTGACCGTGCCCGAACGGCGCCCGAGGGGGTCGGCCGAATCCCACGGGGGCCCGAGTTGCTGCCCGTTTCTGTGGGACGCCGCCGGGCTCCTTGCCGGGTCGCCTCGAACCACGCCCCGGCCACGCGCCCCTCCGCCTCAGCGGGGCAGATCGGCGGGGTGCGGCGTGGTGCGGCGTGGTGCGGCGTGGTGCGGATCCATCACCCGGACCAGCCGGTCGTGGCGTGCGGACCAGGACCGGTCCCGATCACACCGTGGTCCTGCCCTCACGGGGAGACGTGGGCCGGGCTGCCACGGCAAGCACGACCGAGTACAGAATCTCGTCCTCAGCCGATCCGGGTGCCCAGCGGGCCACCTGCCGGGCGCGGTCAGGATCGGCAAGGGCCACTGCTCCGGCGATGCTGGTCACTACCCTCACTCGTGAGTCCTCGTCGGCGAGGGTGCCGGCGATGCGCTCCGCACGGTCGGGGTCCTCAGCGGCCACCGACAGAGCCACCGCAGCCAGCACACCCTCCTTCGCAGACCTGCCGGAAATGACGCCGGCGATACGTTCCGCACGGTCAGAATCCTCAGCCGCCACCGACAGAGCCACCGCAGCCAGCACACCCTCCTTCGCAGACCTGCCGGAAATGACGCCGGCGATACGTTCCGCACGGTCAGGATCCTCAGCCGCCACCACCACGGCCACCGCAGCCAGCACACCCTCCCTGTCCCTGCTGGGCGTCGCGTGAGCGATGTGCACTGCCCGGTCGGGGTCGTCGGCGGCCACTGCCGCAGCCACCGCTCCGATCCCCTCGGAGAGGGTGGTTCCTGCGAAGAACCACGCAGCCCACTTGTTGCGGTTGTGGATCATCTCGTTGGCGATGCGCTCGGCACGTTGGGGATCGTCGGCGGCCACCGCCACGGCCACGGCGCTGAGAGCCGACCACCTGAGGTTCTCGTAGGCAATCGACTTGGCCAGGTCCTCAGCAGCGTCGGGGTCGTCAGCGGCCACCACCTCGGCCACGGCGCTGAGAGCTCTCAGCCTCATGTGCTTGGCGGTGATGGAGTTGGCGATGCGCTCGGCACGGTCGGAGTCTCCAGCAGCCACCGCCACGGCCACCGCGCTGAGCTCCGACCACCCGAGGTTCTCGCAGGCAATCGACTTGGCGATGTCCTCAGCAAAGACGGGGTCGTCAGCGGCCACCACCACGGCCACGGCGCCAAGCGCCCTCAGCCTGCGGTGCCTGTCGGTGATGGAGTTGGCGATACGCTCGGCACGGTGGGGGTCGGAGGCGGCTACTGCCTTCGCCACCACGGCCAGCACGCGTGCTTGGGTGTCCTTGTCCGTGATGGCGTCGGCGATGCGCCCGGCGCGGGCAGGATCGCCGGCCGCCACGGACGCGGCTACGGCCCCGAGCGCTCGCCACCTGTGGTACTTGCTGTTGATGGTCTTGGCGATACGCTCGGCCCGGTCCGGGTCACTGGCGGCCACCGTTTCGGACAGGGCAGTCAGGGCGTAGCCGTTCTCGACCACGCGAGCGGCTCTGTTGGCGATGCGTTCGGCGCGGTCCGGGGCGAGCGTGGCCATCGCGGAGACCACGGCAGTCAATGCCTGCTCGGTAGTCCGACTGACCGTGGTAGCGGCCTGCTCCGCCTCGTCGGTCAAACGCTCCACGTGTGCGGGCTCGAAAGTTCCCGCCGCCGCCGAAGCCACTCGTACCAGCGCCCGAGTTCTCCACAGCCCATCGCCGATGGTGTGCGCAATGCGTTCGGCCTGTAGCAGACGCTCGGTCATGTCTGCGCCGGCAACCCGTTCAGGCTCTGCGGTGTCAGCAGCTACGGGTGCCTCGACCGGCGCGTGTTCGTACTGGACGTTACGTACCAACCCGAGCAGATCCGCGTTGTTCACCCCGCAGCGTTGCGGCAACGGTAAGCCCTCGGCGCGCAGTCTGGAGTGCAGGTGCCGGTAGATGTCTCCAAGGTTGATCATCGTTCCCGCTGTCGGACTGCCGGCGCTCAGCATGGTCAGCAGCCGCTCGGTGAACGCGGTATGCACCTCTCCGGGCAGGACCAACGCGGTTCGGTTCGCCGGGGACGAGGTCAGCGTGTAAGCGCCGGAGACCTCCAGCTCGCCGATCACCGTCTCGTCGAATCCGGCCAGCGTCTCTCCGATCGCCCGCCCGCTGAAACAGCTGTCGAGGATCACCACCCGGCTGGTGGCTCTGCTGTCCAGGCACGCATCGCGCACCGCCTCGAACGGCAGCGCGGTGAAGGCCAACTGGTCGGGCTGGGTCGCTGCCAGGCTCAGGTACAACTCGCGGCGCCGCGGGCCGAGCAGCCCGTGCCCGCTGTAGTAGAACAGCAGCAGGTCCTCAGCCTCGTCAGCCGCACGTACCAGCACATCGCCGACCTGTGCCACACCGGCTGCCGAAGGAACCGGGACGCAGTGGAAGGGACTGAAACCGCCGAGCCTCTCGCTGGTGAGTACCTGAGCCAGATCGCTGATGTTGTGGGCGACTTCCGGCACGTCCGTCAGCTTCGGGTCTTCGTAGTAGGCAGGCCCGACCAGCACGATCCGCGAACGGGCGGGATCGACCGCGCGCTCACTCATTCATCCTGTCCAAGTGCCTCTCGCAGCATCGCCTCGACGTCGCTCACGCGCTTGGCATCGATTTCCACCGTGCGTCCGTCCGGTCTGCCGCTGACCTTGATCCGTACATCGGAGCGGCGGGGCAGAGCCAGGAACGCTTTGAGCGACGCGGCCAGCACGCTCAATACCCCACCGCTTCCCACAGCAACCACCAGTGCGTCGGTCACCGCCCCGAGTTCTCCTGGGCCGGGCACGGCGTTCCCACTGACCAGACCCCTGAATTCGGGCTCTTGAGCCAACCAGTCGGACAACTCCGCAAGACCCTCGACCGAGTCGCCGCACTCAACCAGCAACTGCACGGCAACTGCCCTGTCCTCGCCCACATGTGACATACGATCAGTATGCCGCCCCTGTCCGTCCCGTTCTCGGGCTTCGTTCGAAGAGCAGGGACCAGATGCCGGCTGGGCAGTACGGGGCGTAGTTCCCCAAGAAGCTCAGGCGCAACCGCGCCCGCCAGGAATTGCGGGACACCCCTCAGTACTTCAGGCGGGTCGAAAATCGGCCGCCTGCAGGTCGGCCGGAATCGGTTCAGGTCAGCAGCACTTATGGGCCCCGCTTCCTGCACGAGAGCGGACCGTCGAGCAATTGCCGTTCCCGGCTTGAGCGGATGGAACGAATCGCGGCGGCGCAGGCGTGGATGGCGCCGGCCGAGATGCCGAAGCCTTCGGATATCCGGGCCGGGGTGGCGCGCTTGCGCAGGTACACCAGAGCGACGAGCGCGCGTGGGTGCGGCGGGCGCCCGCAGCGGTGATCACTCTCGCGGGTGATCATGAGCGTGATATCCCCATCGCCCAGTGCGCGAGGCAGGTCGAGTGCGGCAGGATATGGGGTCAACGAGTGTTTTGTGCGGCCGAGTTGAGACTTTGAACATCTCCCTCGCCGGCGCGGTCACCTCGTGCGTCACCTTCTTCCCCGGTCACTCCATCGACGGCCATTCCCAAAACGCTCAGTAGGTCATCGGCCTCGGACCACTCGGCTCGGCGTGCCGGCCGACAAACCTTTCACAGCCGGCGGCGGTGCCGAATCCCGACTGGGACGGCGAGGGAACAACCGGTTGCCGGACATGACCGGACGAACACCACACCAGGGAGCCTGAGTCACAGTGAGCCTTTCTTCTGACTACCCTGACGTACCCGAGTGGAAGCCGAAGCCCGAGGGATATCAGGCAGGGGCCGTAGCCACATACAAGGGCAATGTTTTCCGTGCCGCGTTCTGGGCCTCGGAGCCGGGGGCTGGGGGGCCCGACGAGAACGGCTGGCGCCACTTCGACGAGTTGTACGACCAGACCCCGCACAAGAAGACCGAGCAGGCGAAAGTCATTGCCTACATCCCCACCTGGCGGAAGGGTGAAGGCTTCGACTACGGCAAGGGCGCGATGTACAGGTACATTACGCACGGCATCATCGCATTCCTGACGTTCAGCGAAGAGAAAGCCGGGGAATTCGACTCCGCTTCGGTCCGGGATATCGGCGCCGTTCTCCCCGACATCCACATGGCTGCGAACCCGTACGGGACCAAGATCATGGTCGCCCTCGGCGGTGCGAACGACTTCGCCTTCCTGGACCTGATGACGGCGGTCGGGAACGACCCGGCGTCGGCGGTGCTCGACCGGACCGTGCGCAACATCGTGGACTACGTCACCCAGAACGACCTGGACGGCGTCGACCTCGACCTCGAGTGCTGGTGGGGCCGGCCCGGCCAGGTCGACCAGGGCGGCCGGATGAAGAGTGACGGGCCGCATCCTGCCGGGCGCGGCATGGCCCTGCTCGCCAAGAGGCTGAAGGAGGCCATGCCCGACAAGATCGTCTCGGCGGCCGTCTTCGGCACCTCGTGGTACGGGAACAACTACGACCCGGACATGGCCGAACACCTCGACTGGATCGGCGTGATGACCTACGACCTCACGGGGTCCTGGGACAGGTCCCCGGTCGGCCCGCATTCCACGCTGCACAAGATCCGCGGGAGGAATACGGCGGAGATCCGTGAGGCGGACGTCTATCTGGAGTCCTACCTCGACGAACAGCAGGGCGGCTGGCCCGGATCTGCGGCGGGTGCCGATCCGAACGCTCCGGGCGGCGACGCCCTGGAGAACAATCCGATCCTGTCGGTGGAGGACTGCCTCTGGTACTGGACGAATCCGCTCTTCCTGAACTGGCAGGGATCGGGGCACGGCGTGGACCGTGGCAAGATCGCGGCCGGAGTGCCCGTATACGGCTACGACTTCGCCGCGGCCAAGGAGCCGGACGACCTCACCGGTGAAGTGCCCCCGGGCTACAAGGTGCTGCGGTACAAGGAAATCCTGGACGCTTTCCCGGATGCCGTGAGCGCCAAGAACGCGAACATCAAGGTGGCAGGAAGTACGCCCCGCCCCAAGCTCTCCGAACCCCTGCCTCCGGGAGAGTACCCGTACGCCCACAACGTCTATTTCGAAACCCCGGAAACCGCCGTCACCAAAATGAATTTCCTCAAGGACGTGGGCGCGCAGGGCGTCATCATCTGGGAACTCTCCAATGACGTCTGGGACGGCGAGAACGGTGTCGTCGAGGCCCTGTACCGGGCCTCCGGCAACCCGATCACCGAGCCCTCGCCCGTCACCGACCCGCCGGTCCCGGTGGCGCACTCCTGCCTGTGGGACTCCATCGGCTTCCTGGGCCACGGGTCCGGCCCTCTGCAGTTCCAGGACGACGGCACCCAGGGCAACGGCATGCGGCAGTTCTCGGCGCGGCTGTGGAACATTCCCGACGGCGCGGACTGGAAGGGCGTCGCCCAGAACTGCCCTGCCGTGGTCAAGCGGCAGTACTTCAACCGGCCGACCCGCATCGTGGACAAGGGCGCCCTCGGGCTCTGGGGCGAGTTCGACGTCCGCGACAACGACGACGTGCCGGACTGGTTCTGGGGGCACGTGGAGGAGAAGGGCGGGGCACCCGCCGGGCACAGGCGGTACGCCTCGCGCCTTTGGGGGCTCTCCCTCAGCGACGACTGGAAAGAGGCCGCAAGTCGGACCCCAGCGCTCATCGCAGGCCAGTACTTCGACGAGCCGACGAAGATCGAGGACAAGGGAGTCGGCGGGCTCTGGGGCATTTTCGACGTCAGCAACGAGTTGAGTCCCATCCCTGCGTTCACGGCGCAGGTCAAGGGTGACAACGACTGCATGTACTGCGAGGTCGGCTCCCTGCCGGCCCTGGACGGTCTCGGCAACGTGGATCGGTTCAATCTGACGAACACGATGACCATCGGGGAGAACGCGCCCTTCCTCTACTCGGTGGTCACGAAGGACGACGACTCGGTTGACCTCCCCGAGGGCTTCGCCATGACCGTCACGGACCCCGCCGGGACCGTCCATGCCGAGAACATCAACCAGGACGACAAACTCGTCAAGATGTCCGGCGACTCGATCCAGTGCCTGATCGTCAAGAACCCGCAGGCCGGTGACTGGACCATGTCGATGAGCGTGACCAGGGACGCGAAGTTCCGCTGCGCATGCAACACAGTGCCGAGTGCGGACGTCTTCGACACCATGGTGAAGACCCACCGGACGCTCCATGAATGGGGAGGCCTCGAAACCCGGGACATCAGCTGGGCCGGCATCGCGGCGTTCATGGGTGTCGCGGCTGTCGTGCTGCTCACCCCTGAAGTCGCCATTTCCTACTGGCTGGTCATCGCCGCTGTCGGAGCAGGACACTCCGTCATCGCACTGTCGGGAACCAGCAGGGCCGGAGTCGCGGAGAACTTCTCCGACGCCGCGGGCATCCTCAGCAAGGTCGCGAAGGACCTCGTCGACGAAGGCCCCTCCGCGCTGACGAAGTACTTCTATCTGATCGGCAAGAACATTTCCGGGGGAGAGGCCCGGGTGGCTCTCAAGTACCCGGGCAACATCATCCGATGGCTCGGAACGCACAAGGACGTGTACAAGGAGACCGGGCAGATGACGGATCCGGAGATGCAGAACTCCATCCGCCACGTGTACTGGCAGTGCCTGCTCAAGAAGAGGCTCGGGGAAACCTTCGCCAAGCAGATGGCCGAAGCACACGAGAAGGACCTGCCCGGGTCCGACGCGGACAACAAGGCGGACGAGGCCAACAACGTCATCGGCCTCCGCCTCGCGGACGAAGTGGCGTCCGACAAGGACTGCCTGAGGCGCGTCCACGAGATGTGGGAGGCGGGCGAGCTCGCCACCCGGGCCGACTACGAGTAGGCGCCACCCGACTCGGCCGGCCGGCGCCGGTGGTCACGCGTCGGGAAGAGTGAGCCGGCGAGCCGGCAGTTACGCAAACCCGCCGACCGGTCCGGTCCGGCCCGAACCGGCCCGGTGCGGTGCGGGCCGGCCCGGTGCGACCCGGTCCGCTACCTGTCGCGTTGAGCAGCGCGGTGGGGTTTCGTTGCCGTTCCGGACGCTGTGCGACGACGACCGGAACGGCAGGGGTCGCACTTATCCACAGGCCCGTCCACTTCCGTACGTCTTGCGGAATCGTGGGCCCATGAACACGGCAGGCATCACCTCACCGCCTCCCCACGAGCCACCTCACCCCCGACCGGACAAGGGCGCAGAGTCGTTGGCAGCCCTCGCACCAGGAGGCGTCCTCTTCGCGGCCCGGGCCATCGAAGCCGGCTGGACACGGCGCCGGCTGGCGCACCATCTACGTCAAGGGAACTGGCAGCCCATCACCCGGGGCGCCTGGGCCGCCCCCGGCCGCCGGGTCGACTGGTTCACCCGCGCCTGGGCCGTACAGACACTCCAGCCGAACCTCGTCTGCAGCCACCGCACGGCAGCGGCCCTCCACCGCGTCGAGCTCCTGCACGGACCGGCAGAAAGGGCCGACGCCGAGGCCGAGTTCACCGACCCGCGCCCCGGCACGTACCGCGGCCGCACCGGCACCCGCGTCCGGCAGATTCCGCTCTCCCCGGCAGACCGCACCGTGCGTCGGGGCCTCCACGTCACGTCGGCGGACCGCACGATCGGCGACCTGATGCGGCATCTCCCCCGCGTCGAGGCCGTTGTAGCAGCGGACTCCGCTCTGTCCGCCCGCCGGGTGCACGGAGTGCGCCGCCCGCCGCTCGTCGCCCTCGGGGCGCTCAGCGCCGAACTCGCGCACCCCCGTCACGGCGCCCCTCGCGCCCGCGCCCTCCTCCCGCTCCTCGACCCCGACTCCGCCTCCCCCGCCGAAACGGTCGCCCGTCTCCTCCTCAACGACGCCGGGCTCCACCCCGAGACGCAGGCGGCTCTCCGCACCCCGACGGGCCGCAACCTCCGCCCCGACTTCCTCTTCCGGGCGGAGGGCCTTGTCGTCGAGGTCGAGGGCTACGCCTTCCACGGCACCCGCGACGCCCACGCCGAGGACCTCCGCCGCTTCAACGACCTTCAGGGCTGCCCGGAGATCCGCCGCATCCTGCGCTTTACGGCAACGGACATCTACCGCAGCCCGAGCCGGGTCCTCACGGAGATCGTCGCGTCACTCCGAGCGCTCCGGGCGACCCTGAGTTGAGAGTGATATGGGCGCGACGAGGGTGCCTGGGGCGGCCTCCGCGGGCCGTTCGGCGCCCAATTCACTCTCAACTCCACCGAGCGCGGCGCCGAATGGCGGGATGGGGCCGACCGGATTCGAACCGGCGTCTTCCCACATGAGGTGAAGGCGCGACGACCACTGCGCTACGGGCCCCATCCCGCCTGCGATCCTACGGGGCGCTCACACGTCGGAGAAGACGCTGACGAGGACGGGTCCGTACGGCGGGGCCCGTACGCCGCCTGAGCCCGCCGGCCGTGGGCTCAGGTGAGGGCGGTGACCAGCAGGGTGAGGGCGGCGATGAGGACGGCGACGCGGGCGTAGTGGAAGCGGTCCCAGCGTTCCGACTGCTCCCGCCAGTCCTCGGGCCGGTTCTCGGGGGTCCAGGTCTTGCTCTGGTTGTTGATCGGCACGAGCAGCAGGAGCGACATGACCACGCTGAGCATCAGCAGCCCGCTTGCGATGACGACAAGGCCGGCGCCGTCGTGGTGCCATCCGGTGATGGCCCAGACCGCGCTCAGGACGAGCGAGCCGATGTACCAGAACGGCATCACGGCACCGAGCATCCGCCCCCCGTGCGCGCGGCCGAGTTGGTAGCTGTCGTCGGAGAGGGCTCCGAGGATCGGGTTGATGACGAAGGCGACGGAGAACTCCACCCCCACCATCAGGCCGACGACCACAGTGGTGAACACCTCAAGGGCGTTGAACATGATGACCCCTCCCAGGATCTAGCGTTGCTAGATGATGGGGTAACGCTAGCCCTACTGCCGCTTGATTGTCTAGCGCTGCTAGAATCGAGTCATGTCGGTACAGGAACGCAAGCAGCGCGAACGGGCAAGCCGCGAACGCCTCATCGTGGCGACGGCCCGCGAACTCGCCGAGCAGCAGGGCTGGGACGCGGTCACCACCCGCAAGCTCGCCGAGCGCATCGAATACAGCCAACCCGTCCTCTACAGCCACTTCCGGGGCAAGCGCGAGATCATCGGCGCCGTCGCCCTCGATGGCGCCGCCGAGATGGCCGCGGCGCTGCGGGCCGCGACCGCCGCCGCGGACGGCCCCCGCGCCAGGGTCACCGCCCTCGCCCGCTCGTACCTCGACTTCGCCGCACGCAACCCGGCGGTCTACGACGCGATGTTCCAGCTCGACGGCGGCCTCACGTTCGCGGACGAGGACACCCCGGAGCCGCTGAAGGACGCCTTCGCCGCCCTGCTGGAAACCCTCGGCGAGGTGGCCGGGGAAGGCGTCCACCCGGGGCTGTTCACCGAGACGTTCTGGGCAGCCCTGCACGGACAGGCCACCCTGACCCGCGCGGGACGGATGCCACCGGAGTACACCGAGCAGAGGGTGGATCTGCTGGCGGACCGGCTCGCGATGATCTGACACACCGCCCCGACGGGCATGCGACGGGGGCCGTCGACCCGCCGGCTGCCTGCTCCATCACTTCCGGGCGGATGCGCGCACCACCGGCCGGCCCGCACGGCAGGGGCCGGCCGCGGATGCGCGCACCACCGGCCGGCCCGCACGGCAGGGGCCGGCCGCGGATGCGCGCACCACCGGCCGGCCCGCACGACAGGGGCCGGCCCACCGGCCCCTCAGTCCAGGTCGGACATGTCGAGCACGAAGCGGTAGCGGACGTCGTTTCGCCGGAGGCGGTCGAGTGCCGTCTCCACCTGTGCCGACGGGAGCACTTCGACGTCGGCTGCGATGCCGTTGTCGGCGCAGAACCGGAGCATCTCGGCTGTCGCCGGGCGGCCTCCGCTGCCCGCGGAACTGAGCTTCTTGCGGCCGGCGAGCAGGTCCATGACCTCGACGGTGACGGAGCCCAGGTACCCGACGACGCTGAGGGTTCCGTCCATCGCCACCAGCTTCAGATACGGGGCGAGGTCGTGAGGGGCGGAGATGGTGTCGATGACGACGTCGAAGCCTTCGCGTGCCGTGGCCATCTGCTGGGTGTCGGTGGAGTCGATGAGGTCGAGGGCGCCGAGCTTGCGGGCGTCGTCGCGCTTGTCCTGGGAGCGGCTGATGACGGTCGTGGTGGCTCCGAGCGCCACGGCCATTTTGACCGCCAGGTGACCCAGGCCGCCGAGGCCGGCCACGGCGACGCGACTGCCGGGGCCCACGCCGAGGTGGCGCAGGGGTTCCCAGACGGTGACGCCGGCGCACATCAACGGGGCGGCCGCGGCCGGGTCGAGGCCGGAGGGGAGCGCGTAGGCGAAGGCGTCGCGCACGACGTACTCGCGGGAGTAGCCGCCCAGGGTGGTCGCCCCGTCCTGCCGGTCCGTACCGCCGTACGTCAGGGTCGGGAAGGAGTGACAGAAGTTCTCCTGTCCGGCTTGGCACATGGCGCACACGCCGCAGGAGTCGACGATGTTGCCCACCGCGACGGGGTCGCCGACCGCGAAGGCGGTCACCTCGGGGCCGGTCGCGGTCACCACGCCGGTGAATTCGTGACCGGGAACCAGGGGCGCTTTCGCGGGCTGGTCGTAGGCGTGCAGGGCGTGCAGGTCGGTGTGGCACACGCCGCAGTAGTCGACCCGCACCGCGATGTCGTCCGGGCGCAGGTCACGGCGCTCCAGCGACGTGCGCCGCAGCGCCGTCGTTCCGGCCGCCTGCCATCCGGTGGTCGTTCGCATACTGACTCCTTAAACAGACTGTTCGGTCTGCCTCGCAGCTTAGGCGCGATCGCCACCCCAAGGCAAACCAACTGTTCTGTTTGGTAGGATGCGGGCATGCCGGAACAGCCCCAGACCTCGCGAGGCGCCGCGACCTACCAGCGCATCCTGGACGCAGCGACCGAAGAGTTCGCCCAGCACGGCATCGCCGGGGCGCGCATCGAACGCATCGTGACGGCAGCGCGCACCAACAAGGCGCAGCTCTACGCCTACTTCGGCGACAAGGAGCGACTCTTCGACGCGATCTTCCTCAGCTCGCTGGAGCGCATCACCAACGTCGTGCCCATCGACGCCGACGCCCTCGCCGAGTGGGCCGTTCGTCTCTACGACGAATACCTGCGCCGCCCCGACCTCATCCGGCTGGCGACCTGGACCCGACTGGAGCGCCGGCCTGCCGGGCACCTCGTCGAGACCCACCAGCACTACGACGACCACAAGCTCACGGCCATCGCCGAGGCCCAGGCCGCCGGGCGGGTCCGCGCAGGTGACCCGTTCGACATCATGGCCTTGGTCATCGCCATGTCCATGGCCTGGTCACCGGTCAGCAACGTTTACGCGGCGAGCAGCCAGGAACCGGATGACGTACATGACGGGCGCCGCGCCCTGCTCCGCGACTGCGTCCACAGCGCCACCGCGCCCGACAGAGGCTCCGCGCCCCCGTCATGACTCATGACTGCCACCAACTCCCTTGGTGACACTCACGCATGCTGCCTGCCGCCGGCCAGGACCGGAGGCCAGGTCCCGCGCTGGAACGTCGACTGCGACCGCGCACGCAGTGCGTGGTGCCGGATCAGACGTCCTGGTCATCCAGGTGGCACGAGGTGTCGGCGAGCAGCGGGCGAAGGGTATTCACCTTCCGGACGGCCCTCCTTCATTGTGTCCGTGAATGGTCACAGGAGCGTCGTGGATCAAGGACATCCCGTTCTCGGTGTGCGACATGGTGCATGGTGCATGAACAGGCAGTTCACAGACGTCAGCTGTTCCAACTCTTCGAAGGACCTCCCCCCCATGGCCTCCCTGCGCACTCGTTCCGCTCTGCTCGCCGCCGCCCTCCTCGCTGGAACCGCTTTGCTGACGGCCTGCCAGGGCGACACGGACGACGGCGCCTCCTCGGCCGCCACGGCATCGGCCACCGCCTCTTCGAAGGAGTCGGCTGCCGGGGCAAAGGACACATCGGGTGCGGACAGCGACGCCGATGCGTCGAACCCCTCCGACGCGTCGGAGTCCTCCGGCACAGAGGCGCCGGCCGCTGGGAGCGACTCCGGCGATACCGGGAAGGCCGGCTCGGAATCCACCCCCGAGGCCGCGGGCGACGGGACCGCCCAGAGCAAGGGCGCGAGCGGCACGTGGTTCGGGAACGTGTCGTACCTGGCGCCCGGCAAGTACACGGTCTCCGGCCCGAAGGGTGAGGAGCAGGCGTTCTTCACGTCCGAGGGCACGGAGATCTGGGGCGCGGGTGACATCTGCGGCGACGAGAACGACCAGTCCGCCACCAAGTGCAGCGAGGAGGAGCTGGAAGCCGCTGCGCGGAAGGGCGTCTCCGCCGAGGTGAAGATCACCAAGGGCATCGCCACCCGCATCACCGACGACCACAGCTAGGGCCAGGCACCGGCCCTGCGGGGCTCCTGCCACCGTCGGCGCCTGCCCTGCGGCGCACCCCAGGCCCGGGCCCGCACTCGCCTGCGCACCTGCCGGTTCACAGCGCTCGGCCCCGCCGGGCCGAAGCCCGGCGGGGCCGAGAAGAGCCTGCCCCCCGAACGACCAGCAGCGTCGTGTCGCGGTCTTCGGGGGCTCAGGTGGTACGGCGACAGTCGTTACCGTGCCGAGTACCCGAAGTAGCCGCCGTTGGCCGGAAGTCCGCCCTGGCCCGGCTGGTACGTGGTCGCGGGCCTGCTCGTACCGCCCGATACGGCGTTCGGGAACGGCAGGACGTGCAGGGCTCCGGTGGCGGCGGGACCGTAGGGCATACCGGCGTAGAGGTTCCGCGGGGTGAAGTGGATGCTCGTGCCCAGCTTGTCGCCCTCGCCCGGGGACCCGGGGATGCCGTCGCCGTCGCCGGCCTCGATCCACAGGTCGTTGGCGCCTGCCGAACCCATCAGCGAGAAGGTGTGGATGGCGCCGGCGTCGGTCACACCCGCGAGATCCTCACCGGGGGCGCCCACGGCGATCTTCAGGGTGTCGGCTGAACCGACCTGCCGGGGCGCGGTGTTGACTGCGCTGAGGGACGAGCCCACGTAGTCACCGGCCTCGATCGTGCCGGAGCGGTCGTCGGTCCCGGAGCCCTGGTTGAGCGCGTGCGTGTAGTCCCAGGTTCCGTCGGCCCCGATGTGTACGAGCATGACGTTGCCCGCGCCGGCCTGCTGCGCGCCGCCGGTCTCGGCGGCCATGGACTCGCCGGGCGAGCCGATCGCGAGGATCGAGTCGGTGGCCGTGGCCGCACCGGACGGGCGGTAGGCGACCAGCGCGAGGGCCTGACCGAACTTGTCACCGGCCTCGGCGCCGCCGCCGATCTTCTCGTTGTCCTGGTCCAGGCCCGCGATCACGGTGGGCCGCCCGTCTGCATCCAGCTTGTGGCTGAGCACGGCCAGGTTGCCGGCGTTCGCGTCGCCGCCGATGGCGTCACCGGGAGCGCCGATGGCGATGAAGTGGGAGTCGCCCGTGACGGACGTGCCGAAGACGTCGCCGGCCTCGGCCGCACCGGGGACGTTCGAGCTGTCCTGGCTGATGCTGATGTTGGTGTCGCCGTGCACGTAGAAGGCGATGCCCGCCTCGGCGAGCGAGCCGAGCGACTCACCCGGCGTGCCGATCAGGATCCACGGCCCGCCTTCGGCGCTGGTGCCGGCGGCGAGGGAGGCGCCCATCCGGTCGCCGGTCTCGGGCGCGGAGCCGCCGATGGTGCCGTTGCCGTAGCCCTGTTCGAAGTGGCGGGTGGCCGGGCCGCTGCCGAGGCCGTCCTTGCCCCCGAACAGGATGTCGACGAAACCGGCGTCGACCGCGGTGCCGACGTTCTCCTCGGACGCGGAGACGACGAGGTCGGTGTAGCCGTCCTCGTTGTAGTCGACGGTCGCGAGGTGGTTGCCGAAGTGGTCCCCGGCCTCGGCGCCGCCGGGTACCCAGTCGAGGTCCTGGGTGATCTCGGCGATGCCCTTGCCGCCGCCGTGGATGACACGGACGAGGCCCGCGGTGGTGTGGCCGCCGACCGTGGCCATCGGGTCGCCGATGGCGATGTCCTCGATGGCGTCGCCGTTGAAGTCGACGATGCCGGTGGCGCCGGCCTTCTCGTCGATCCAGGAGGCGAGGTCGTCGACGCGCGCGATGACGCCCGCGGTGGAGGTCTGGGTCTCGTCGATGCCGAGGCAGCCGCCCTGGAAGGACTGGCTGTTGAGCCCGACGAGCTTGCCGCCGGAGATGACCGGGCCGCCGGCGTCGCCCATGCAGGCGGCCGAGCCGTTCTTGCCGGTGACGCCCGCGGAGGTGGCCGCGGTGGAGTCGACGCCGTAGGTGCCGGTGTGCAGCTGGAGCGGTGCCCATACGGTCTTCGTGCGGCCGTATCCGGCGAAGGTCAGCTCCGTACCGGCCGCGGGCGCGGTGGTGGCGAGCTGGGCCGGGGTCACGTTGGTGACGGGCCGGCTCAGGCGGGCCAGGACCACATCGCGGTCCGTGCGCGGCACGATCTCGACGACGCGGCGCTCGGCGCCCTGGGTGCCGGAGAGGTCGGAGCGGCCGATCACGGCGGTGGTCGTCCGGGTGGGGGCGCCGGCCGGGACGGCGAGCGGAGCGGCCGGGTCCTCGGCGAAGCAACTGGCCGCGGTGAGCAGCCATTCGGCGTCGACGAGGACGGCGGAGCAGCCGCGGTCGTGGGCACCGATGGTGATCTGTGCGGTGTAGGCGTAGGTGGCGTCCGAGTCGGCGACCGGTGTGCCGCCGGTGATGGCGACCGCGGGTGTCGCACTCAGCGCAAGCGACCCGGCGGCCAGTACGGCGCCGAGCGCGGCCAGACGAGAACGTCTCAGGGAAGACATACGAGTGGTTTCCTCAATCACGGGGCGAAGCAGACTAGTTGGTGACGCGGATCTCGACGAGGACGTGCTCGCGGCCGTCAACGGACTCGCCGACGCCCTTCCACGTGTCCGCGGGGATGTCGTATTCGACCTGGTCGCCCTCGGCGGTCATCTCCAGGTGGGTGTTGACGGAGTCGTCCGTCTTCACTCCGTGCACCGCGGGCAGTTCGAGGGTCAGGAAGCCCTCGTCGGCGGTGACCTCGAAGCAGACGTCCGCATGGTCGCGCGCGAGGAACTGCAGGAGATTGCCCCCGCCGGCGCAGTCGGCGAGCACGATGTGGCCGTCGCCTCGCTTGAGGACGATGTTCTGCTCGGCCAGGATCTTGTCGGCGTTCGGGTAGTCGTAGTCCTCGACGGCGTAGCCGGGCGCGGCCTCGGCGACGGTCTCGGTGGAGGACCGGGAGGCGGCCCCCGCGCCGCCCTGGGCGAGCACGGCCCATGCCAGAGCGCCGGCGGCGGTCGCGGCGCCCAGAATGCGCACGAATGCGCTGCGTGTCTTCATTGCAGTCCTTGAAGCTAGAAGGGAGACAGTCTCTTTTGGATTCAAGCCCCGTGCCGAAACGGGCACTTGGCGAGCACGGCCAATTCCTGAAGCGGACGGAGTTCGTCCCGGAATCAGCCGGAAGGCAGCCGGAAGGCAGCCGAAAACCGGATGGCAATCGGACAACCGGCGAGTGTGAAAGAAAGAGAGAGTGGTACGGCCACGGAATGGACTCCGCGGCCGTACCGCCCGGCACCATCAGGCCGTTCAGTGCGTCTTGCTGAGCTCCTGCGTGACCGGACCGTCCGGATCGGACTGGAAGTGCAGCGTGTCCTGATCGTCCACGTAGAGCTGGATTCCGCCGATCTTGCCGAGCCCGCCGTCGTCGATACCCAGGTAGACGAAATCGTCCGAACTGCCCGGATCCTCATAGTCCCAGGTGCCGCTGAAGTCGGTCGGATCCGAGCCGTCGCTCGTCGTCACACGGGTGGCCGAGAACGTGCCGTCCGCCGAGAGCTCGATCTGCCCACCCTCGTCGTTGCGGTACACACCGGGCAGCTTCTCCGGGTCGACCGCACCGGAGCACCCCGAGACGAGCACTGCGGAAGCGCCAAGCACGGCGAAGAGCCACCGTCCACTTGTCCTCATGCAGATCACGGGCCCAGCGTAACGTCGAACTCGATCACCTGGGTCTTGGGCGACAACGGCCCCTCGTCACCGACGACCTTGTCGACGAACGCGCCCACGGTGTCGCTCCACCAGTCCGTGTACCCGATGACCGGGGGGTGCGTCGCCGACTCGATGTCCGATTCGTTGTACGCGGTGTAGCGCCAGGTGACCGACCCGTCCGAGTTCTTCCGGATGGGAGTCATACGGACCTGGTGCGAGCCCAGGAACGTGTACGCCAGGTTGCCGGTGAGCCCGGCCGTGCTGAGCGTGCCGTAGTCCGTGAGGTACTTGCCGGCGCCGTCGAAGCCGCTGAGCATGTAGTCGTCCATGTAGGTGTGACCCAGCTCGTACTTCCCGGTCCGCTGCCAATTGTTGAGGAAGTAGTCGAGGACCCCCTGCGTGTGCTCGTGCTCACGGTAGAGGCGGGTGAACTCGTCGTCCGGGCCGAAACACTGCGAACCGGGGCCGGAGCCGGTGAGCCAGCTCCACCCCAGCTCCCACGGGTTGGTGTTGTTCCGGTGCGTGACCGGGTCGCCGAACGGCGTCAGGCAGCTCTCGGCGCCGTCGGGAAGGGAGCCCTCGCCGTCGATCGGCACCTTCGAGTTGTTGATCGCGTCCTGGATCGCCTGCCGGATCGCGGCCTGGATGACCAGGACCCGCGCCTCGGTGGCCGCGATGGCCGCCTCGGCGAAGGACTTGCCCGCCGCGAGCTCAGCCTGCCGGGCCTGCGTCGCTGAGGCCTGCGCGTCGGCGGCGTAGGACGCCGCGGTCTCGGCGGAGCTCACGGCCCGGCTCGCCGCGTCCCGCGCCACACTGCTCGCCTTGCGGGCCTCCGCGGCCGCGTTCGCCGCGGTCCGCGCGGACTGGGCGGCGGCGGCCGCGGAGGCTTCGGCGGCCTCCGCGTTCTTGCGGGCCTCCTCGGCCGAGGCCTTGGCGTCGGCCGCCCAGCCGTCGGCCTTGCTGGCCCACTCGGTGGCTTCCTTGGCGGCCTGCCGTGCGATGGCCGCGGCCTCGGAGGCGCGTGCCGCGTCCTCGAGCGCGTCCTCGGCGATCTTGGCCGCCCGCGCGATCGCTGCACGGATCGCGCTGATGTGCGTGGCGTGATCGTGGTCGATGCGCGCGAACTCGTGCTGCGTCGTGCCGATGAACTGGCGCAGCATGTGCGTATCGCCTTCGAGGGCGACCTTCGCCGCGGCCTGTACGTACGGGCCGCCGTTCGCCAGGAGCGTGGTGGCTGCCACCTTGTCGTCCTCGTGGACGGCTGCGGCGCGCTCCACGTGCAGGAAGGCGTGCAGCGCCTCGGCGGAGCCGTCCGTCAGGGCGGCCTCGGCGGCACGCCGTACGGCGGTACCGGTGGAGGTGCCCGCGAGGAGCGTGGTGACCTCGACCTCGTTGTCGTCCCGTGCCGCCTCGACCGCGCCCTTCTCCAGGAAGGTCCTGATGGCGGCGGCGTCCTCGGTCTGCAGCGCGGCGACGGCGGCCTCGGCCACGTTCTGCGTGGAGATCGCGGCGGTGGCCGCGGTGTTCTCCGCGTTGTCCTGCTGCAGCGCGATGACCCGGTCGGCCTCGATCCAGCGCAGTACGTCCTCGTCCGCGCCGGCAAGCGCGAACTCGGCGGCCTCGCGGGTCCACGTACCGGACCGGTCGACCAGCCCGACGGCGGCCTGCCGCCCCTTGCTCACGGCCTCCCCGGTCCGCCCGTCGGCGAGCGCCGCGTCCATTGCGATGATCAGCGCGACGAGTTCGTCGGACAGCCGCGCCTCCTGCGTACGCTCCCGGTTGGCGCGCTCCAGACGGTCGGTCTCCTCGCTCCGCTGCTGCTTGGCGACCTCGATCGCTTCCGCGGCCTCCTCGTTCAGCCGCGCGATCTCGGCCTCCCGGGCCTCCTCCTCCACCTCCCGCGCCTCGGTGACGGCGTCGTACGCCTTGTTCGCGGCTTCCACGGCGGCGTTGGCTGCGGTGGTGGAGCGGTTGGCGTAGTCCACGGCCTCGCCGGCGTGCCGGGCCGCTTCCTCGGCGGCATCGGCCGCCTTCTCCGCGTGGTCGGCCGCGCTGTCGGCGGCGGCGGACGCGGAACGCGCGGCGGCGGCCGCCCTGCGGGACAGGGTCGAGGCCCGGCTCGCGGCCGTCGTGGCCCGTCCGGCGGCGGCCTCCGCGATGGCGGCCTGGCGCTGCGCTTCGGCGGCCTCGGACCGCGCCGCACCGGCGGACACCGCGGCGTCGGCCGAAGCACGCGCGGCGGAGGCGGAATCGACCGCGGCACCCGCGGCGGCGTGGCCCGCGGCCTCGGCCGCGTCGGAGGCGAGGGCCGCGAGCTTGGCCTTCGCGGCCACGGTGCGCACCCAGTCGACCATGACCCGCGCGGCCTGCGCCGCCTGGTTGGCCGCGTCCGCCGTGTTCGCGTTCTTGGAGGCGCTGATCGCGGCGCGGTAGGCACGCGATGCGGCGCGCCCCGCAGAAGCGGCGGCGGCCGCGGCGGCGTTCGCGGCGGCCACGGTGCGCCGGGCCGCGACCTGCGCGGTACGCGAGGCGGACACCGCGGTCGACGCGGCCGCCGCGGCACCCTGGGCGGCCCGCGCCGCCTTGTTCGCGGCCCTGGCCGAGCTCTTCACGTCCTGCTCGGCGGCCTGTGCCTCGGCCTTCGCCTCCAGCGCGGCCGCCTTGGCCTTCCCGGCGGCCTCGACCGCCTGCGCGGACAGCTCGACCGCTTCGTCGGTCTTGCGCTCGGCGCGCAGTCCCTCCGACTCCACGATCTTGACGAGCTGCTGGATCTCCGCCGACTCCTCGTCCCGCGCCCGGGCGATGTACTGCCCCGTCGTCAGGAACCACTGGATCGCCCGCGGCGATCCGTCGTCGAGCGCCCGCTCCGCGTACTCCCGCACCTGTGGCGAGGCGGTCACGAGGATGGAGGTCACCTGGACGCGCTGGTCCTCGTCGTGTGCGTCGTACTGCCCGGTGCTGAGGAAGTCCCGCAGCGCGAAGTCCGTACCGTTCGCGAGCGCCTCGGAGGACTCACGCTTCACGGCCTTGCCGCCATGTGCGTTGACCGTGGTCACGGCCACTTCGAGGTCCTCGTGCACCGCCGACTGGAAGCCGCCCTGCAGGTAGGTGGCGACCGCCGCGTCCCCGCCGGACAGCGCCTGCCCGATCCCGGCACGCGTCGCCTTGCCCGCGCTGACCAGGGCCTCGGTGAGCGTGAACCGGTTGTCCTCGGCCGTGGCCGCCGGCAGCCGCTCGCCGAGGAACGTGGCCACGTCGTCCGCGCTGCCCACGAGCGCCACCGCCGCGGAGGTGCGCACCGCGCGGCCGCCGGTCCGGTACGCCTGCACGATCTTGCCGCGGTCGGTGTCGGGCAGCCGTGTACCGCCGTCGCCCTCCGCCGTGCCCGCCGCGTACGCGGGCCGGGACCCGAACACCCCCAGGGGCAATGCGGTTCCTGCCGCGATCCCGCCGAAAATGGCCAGTGACTGGCGTCTGCTGAATATCCGTGGCGATTGTGCCATCAAGACTTCCTTCTCAATTACGAGGGGAAGTCTCGCCGCCCCCCTGCGGTTCAAGTCCCCTATCGAAACCGGATTTTGGACGGCTCGTCCACTGCAGAAATCGGGCAGAAATCGGAAAATCATCGAGTATCCGTCGAGTCACCATCGTGATGTGCGTCACGGCCTGAAACGGTTGTAGTGATCCCGATAACGAATCGATGGAGGCTGAGAATTGGTAGGAATCCACCGATCGGCCGCAATGGGCCCCCGATCACGGACCGGGTCCGACTGACCGAAGTCCGCCAGTTCCGCCGCACGCAGAGCAAAGCGGAGCCGGTCCGCGCCCCTGATCCGGATGCGCCGCCTGCGCTGCGCTCCGCCATGGCGATCAGGAGCAGTTGGTCCCCGGTGGTCGTACGGGCCAGAGTAGGGACACATCCTGCCGGAGTGGCACTCTCCGACAGAAAGCGATCGTTGACGATTATCGACGGTCAACACGTGGGCACGGCAGCATGGTTGGCGAAACCAAACTCCGATGACACACGTCTCCCTTGATGCGCACAGCAGACTTTGTGCACACTGCAATCTTCGTGTGCACCGCAAGTCTTCGTGTGCACCGCAAGTCTTCGTGCGCACCGCAATCTTCTATGCGCGCGGCAAGGGGCTCCCTCAGCGGGCCCCGGAGTTCGGGAGCGGGCCGCGCCCGCCGGGCGGCACAACGGGAGGGCCGGACCAGCATGACCACAGGCACGGGCGACGGGCAGGACGACGGGCAGGACGGCAGGTGCGACGGGGCCGGGGAGAAACCCCCGCCCACCGCCCTTGGAGATCTCGCTCCGCTCACCGCCACCGACCCGCAGCGAATCGGACCGTACCTGCTGCTCGGCCGCCTCGGCGCCGGCGGCATGGGCCGGGTCTACCTCGCACGGTCGGAGGGCGGGCGCACCGTCGCCGTGAAGGTGGTGCACGAGGAACACGCCTCCGACCCGCAGTTCAGGGCCCGCTTCCGCCGCGAGATCGACGCCGCCCGGCGCGTCGGGGAGCGCTACACCGCCCCCGTACTCGACTCCGCCCCCGACGCCGACCCGCCATGGGTCGCCACCGGGTATGTGCCCGGCCTCACCCTCGAACAGGTCATCCGCCGGTACGGCCCTCTGCCGGCGTCCTCCGTGCTTGCCCTGGCCGACGGGCTGCTCAAGGCGCTGGAGGACATTCACGCGGCGGGCATCATCCATCGCGACCTCAAGCCGTCGAACGTCATGCTCACGGTGAAGGGACCCAAAGTCATCGACTTCGGGATCGCGCGCGCCCTCGAGACCTCGGTCCAGTCGCTGCTGACCAGCGCGGGGGCGGCCATCGGCTCGCCCGGCTTCATGTCTCCCGAGCAGATCCGGGGGCTGGAACTCGGCCCGAAGAGCGATGTGTTCTCGCTGGGATGCGTCCTGACGTATGCCGCGACCGGTCAACTGGCGTTCGGACAGGGCGTGACCAACCAGCACGCCATCAACTACCACGCGGTGGTGGAGGAGCCCGGCCTGGACAAGGTGAAGGACAGCATGCTGCGCGCACTGATCGCGCGCTGCCTCACCAAGGACGCGGCCGAACGCCCGGACGTGGCCGCCCTCCGCGCCCCCGGCAGTGGCACACGGGCCCTGATCGTCGATGCCGCCTGGCTGCCGGCGGAACTCGTCGTCCACCTCGCCGATCGTGCGGCACAACTGCTGGACGTGGACGCGGCTCCGCTGCGCGAGGAACCCCGCGACCGCACGACGGTCGGTCTCCGCCCGCCGGACGGGTCCGGGGACGAGCCGGTCCTGGCTCCGGACAAGCCCGGCCCGGAGCCGGCCACGGCGAGTGGGAAGAGGGAGCGTCCGGCGCGCAGACGCAACTTGTTCGTGGTGCTCCCGGTCGTCGCCGTGATCACCATCAGCGGGGGCGCGGTCGCCATCATCCAACCCTGGGCAAGGGACAGCGGCGGTTCGCATGCGAGCGGGCCCTCCGACGGCTCGGCAGCGGGCGCCACCACGCCCGCTCCGGCCGGATCGTCCGGCAAACCAAGCGGCCCGGCGTCCAAGAGCCCCTCGCCGGGCGCGAAGGCATCACCCACGAAGAGCAAGGGCGGACAGGGCGGCGGGGACTCCGCGCAGACGACGGGCGGCTCCGCTGCCGAAACGGGCGGACAACCGACCCCGGCCACCCGCCCCACCACCGGAACCGGCGACTCGTCCGCGACCGACCCCGGCTCGGGATCCGGTTCCGCTTCCGGCTCCTCCGGCTCGGACTCCTCCGGTTCCGGCTCCGGCTCGCCCGACGGCAACGCCGTCCCGTCATACTTCGTCGGCACATGGACGTACGCAGATGGCGACGCGTGGAATCAGCCCGGCCGTATCTACGTGTACCGCACGACGGTCGGCGGCCGGGCCGTCCGCTTCGTCAACGACATGCTGCACATGGGTCATTGCGAGGCGGTGGGCCAGCTCATGGCCGTCGAGAACTCAGGCACCCGTCTACGGTTCGCCGAGGCCGCGGTGGACAGGGCGAAGTCCACCGGCACGTGCTACCCGATCAAGGCGTCGACCCTCTTCGTCGGTAAGGCGGACGGTGTGTTCCTGGCCAACGAAAACACTCCGGCCAGTGGCCTCCACTACGTCCGCTAGGGGATGCCCGAAACGACGCAGGAGGAGCGAGCAACTCTCGGCGCACCGGATGCGGGGGCGTCCGAGGCCGGCCGCACGGACCCTTGGGGAGGGGCGTGGCGTCTTGCGCACACGATCGCCGCGACTGACGCCGGTCAGTACGCGGGTGACCGGCATCTCGATCGCGATGAATGTCTGCGCCATGCTGGTGTGGCCGCCGCGGTGGGTCACGTCAACGCGGCAGAACAACCCAGGACTTGGTGCCACGCTGCGGCTGGGCCGCCTCGCACACGCCCCACTCCCCTCCCCAGTCGTCCACCACAGCCGCGAGCAGCCAGAGTGCGCGTCGGCGTCGCGCCTCGCAGAGCCCGGCCATATCCGGTTCGACGTGCTGCGGATGCTGGTCCCAGACCAGGAGGCGGACCGCGTCGGCGCGCTGACGCAAGGACACGTAGAGCTCCCGGCCGGGGCTCATCCGCGCGGTGACCGAGACGAGTTCGGTGACCGTGTACGTCACCGGCCAGACGTACGCGGCAAGGCCGTGCGCCTCCAGAGCGGCTGCGGTCGCCGTACGGGCGATGCGTGCACTCCGGATGTCGCCGGGGAGGGTGAAACTCAGGGAGAGGCAGGGCGCGGACCGCGCGGAGCCGCCCTTCGGACGGAGATACGGCTGCGGCGGGCGGGGTTGGACCGAGTGCGTGTACGCGTCCGGGAACGGCATACGCGCCTCGGCGACAGCCGGACAGAGTGCGGCGAGTGGAGATGGTTGCATGACTGACTCCCCGTTACGGGTGGCGAGTTGGCGGTATCTCTCTTCCTCGTGGGTGCGCACGAATGGCTCTCGCGATGCGGACGACGAGCAGTGGCCTGTCCCCCTGACGCGGCCCCACCCCTCTCAGGGGAGGAGGTTGCGGGCAGGACCGCGCGATGCACTTCTTGCTTGTCGCTGCGTGAGCGGTGCGTTACTGAATGTAGCGCATGCGGGGTAAAATTACCCTCGCCTCTTGGTGAATGAACCTTTTCGTGGTCACCCAACGCGGGCACGCGGCAGACTGCCAGTGATCGCACGCGGAAAGGAACGGCATGGCAGCCAGGCCCTCCCCCACCGAACGTCAGAAGCGGCTCGGTTCCGAGCTGCGACGCATGCGCACGACCGCGGACATCTCGGCCGAGTCTGCCGCCGGCCTGCTCGGCGTGGACAGGGGAAAGATCTCGAACATCGAGGCCGGTGCGCGCCCCATCAGTGCTGAGCGCCTGCGCACGCTTGCCCACAACTGCGGCTGCACAGACAGCAGATACATCAACGGACTCGTCGAGATGGCCCAGCCCAGCGCTCGCGGCTGGTGGGAGAGATACAGAGGCACACTGCCTCAGGGCCTGCTCGACATCGCCGAACTGGAGGCCTCTGCGCTCCGCATGCGGGCCGCGTACTCGATGCACATCCCCGGCCTCCTCCAGACGTCGGACCACGCCTTGGCGCTCTTCCGCGTAGTCATTCCCCAGCTTCCGGAACGGGAGATCGCGCTGAGGCTCGCACACCGCGTGGAGCGACAGGGCATCCTGGACGGGGAATCACCCCCGCCATACGCAGGCATCGTCCACGAGGCGGCACTGCGGATGCAGTTCGGAGGCCGGGCTGTGGCACGCACGCAACTCAACCATCTGCTGGCGAAGTCCGAGCAGCCGAACGTGACGCTCCTCGTCATCCCCTTCGACGCAGGCGCGTTTCCCGGTGCCGGACAGACCGTGCTGTACGCCGAGGGCGCTGTCTCCCAACTGGACACCGTGCAGATCGACAACTCGCACGGCCCACTCTTCGTTCACTCGGAAGAACAGCTGGCGAAGTACCGGGCCCACTTGGACTGGATGGAGGGAATCGCGCTGCCACCAGGCAGGTCGCGGGACTTCATCCACAACATCGCGCGCCAACTGTGAGGAGATGACAGATGCCGGACGTCATATGGGAAGACTCGTTCTGCGGCGAGGGGAACTCCTGCTACCGCTTCGGGACGGACGGCGACGGCAACAGCTATATCTCCGTCGCCGGCGCCGAGGACCGCTACCTCACCGACAGCCGCGAGTCACTTCAGCAGATGATCCGCGACATCAAGGCCGGCAAGGCCGACCACCTGTTGTAGGCGACAGGGCCCGGGACCGCGAGCGGAGTCGCCGCACCGGTCCTGTTCCAGACGTTGAGGCGCGTCGCGGAGACCCGTGCACGGGCCGCACATGCGTGTGAATCCACCGGGTCGTGGATGCCCACGACCCCCAGGACCACGACCCGGTGGACCACGACGCGGCTGCCCACGACGTCTAAAGGCTTTTAAAGAACTCAGGGAAATAACCCCACCAAACCCGACCCGACCCCCGTCCTGACCTGCGTCACTCGCGCGAGTGAACCTGGGCAACTGGGGTAGATCGGGGACGGGTTGGCTGGCATATGCTCGCCGCGACAACCACAGACACGAGACGGCCCCCGCCGAGACAGCAAATCTCAACCGGGGGCCTGACCACGAGGAAGTAGACCCCTTCCTGATGGATACCCCGCAGGTTATCGCGCCCCCGTGCGCCCAGCCCGGCTCCCCCGGCTCCCCCGGCTCCTCCGGCGCCCTTCCCGACGTCACGCCGACATCCGGCGTCATCCACGTCAACACCCGCCACGTCTCCGGCTTCGTGATCATCGGCAACCACCTCGCCCAGAACCGCGAACTCTCCCTCATCGCGATCGGGCTCGCCGTCCACATCCAGTCGCTGCCCGCCGGGGCCAAAGTCGGCATCAAGGTCCTCACCGACCGCTTCCCCGAAAGCGAAGCCCGCATCACCGCCGCACTCCACGAACTCGAAGCCGAGGGCTACCTCCACCGCAGCCGCGTACGCCTCCCCAACGGCCGCTTCGTCACCCGCACCCTCTCGTACAACCAGCCGGACGCCACCGCACCGCCCGTCACCACACCGCAGCCGAAGCCGAAGCCGAAGCCACAACGGCAGCCGCGACCGCAGACACCACCTTCAGCCACGGAGTCGAGAGCGACGGGGGTGCCCAGCACGCCCGGACCGAAGACGGTCCCGCCCCAGGAGTCCGCACCGGTGCTCCCCGGCCCCGTCCATGTACCGGCTCCCACGGCCCCGAGGAAGCAGCCATCGCCGCTCCCCCAGCCGCACACACCCACCGAGGAGCTTCACCGGGCCGCCACGGCCGTCCTCACCGGCCTACGCCGCCACGCACCCCAACTCACCCTCGCCGAGGGCGACATCCCTGCCCTCGTCCCCGGCGTCGCCGCCTGGCTCGAACGCGACGCCCACCCCGACACCATCCGCCACGCCCTCACCAGCGAACTCCCCACCCTCGTCAAACACCCCGCGAAGTTCGTCCGCCACCGCATCACCACCCTCCTGCCGCCCCCGCTCCCCGGCATGACCGACCTCGCACCGCCGCCCCGCCGCAAGACCATCGTCATCCCGCTCCAGAACTGCGACACCTGCGACCGCGCCTTCCGCGCCACCCACCCCGGCCACTGCCGCGACTGCCACACCAACACACGCTCAGCCACCTACACCCCCTGAACGGACCCCCATGGTCAGCTCACCCCACGAAGCAATGCACCGCATCTTCCAGGAGTACCCCGGCCTCTTCTCCCGCGTATCCGAAGTCCTCGGCGTCCACATCCCACCACCCACCTCGGCCACCGTCCTGCCCAACGACCTCACCGAGAACAGCCCCGTCGAACGCCGCGTCGACACCCTCCTACGCATCGGCACCGAGCACGACGGACCCTTCCTCCTCGCCATCGAAGCCCAAGGCAAGAAAGACCCCCGCAAAACCACCAGCTGGCCCTACTACGTCAGCTACCTCCACAACAAATACGGCGGCCTGCCCGTCCTGCTCCTCGTCGTCTGCCAGGACCACGCCACCGCCCAATGGGCCGCCACCCCCATCACCATCGGCCTCCGACAGTGGTCCACCCTCACCCTCAACCCACTCGTCGCCGGACCCCACAACATGCCCGTCATCACCAACGTCGCCGAGGCTCGCAAGGACCTCGCACTCGCCACCCTCGCCGCCATCACCCACGCCGACAATCCGGACGTCGGTGCCATACTGAAAACGCTCTCCGCCGCACTGCGCGAGGCACCGGACAACATCGCCGAACCCATCGCCGAACTGACCGCACAAGGCCTGGGCAACCGCCCGGCCGCACAGCAATGGAGGAACCTGGTGGCCGTGGATACCTCTTTCTACAAGTCCTTCATGTCCGAAGAAATCCGCGACGAAGGCCGAGCCCAAGGCCAGGCAGGAAGCCTCCTACTGATCCTCGAAGCACGCGGTATCACCCCCACCGAGGAGACTCGGCAGAAGATCACCGCCTGCACCGAATCCAGCCTGCTGAGCCAATGGCTCCAACGTGCCGCCACCGCCACCACCGCCGACGAAGTCTTCGCAGAGAACCGCTGAGCCGACCCGCTCGGCGCAACGCTCACGGCCGGTGCCGTATGCGATGTGCATACGGCACCGGCCGTGAGGTTGAGCGCAAGCAGTGCCGAGGCGCTGGTCAGTCCTGTCAGCCCTCCCCGCGCGGGAAGGAGACCTCCACGCGGCGGTTCTTCTTACGGCCTTCTTCCGTGCTGTTGTCGGCGATCGGGTACTGCTCGCCGTAGCCCCGGATCTCGAAGGTGACGCTCGCACCCGTGGACGTCACCAGCACCGACTGCACGGCGTCGGCGCGCTGCTTGGAGAGCACGTCGCCGTGCGCGGAGGAGCCGAGGTTGTCGGTGAAGCCGAAGACGCGCACCTTGGTGGCGTTCTGCTTCTTGATCTCGGCGCCGATCGCGGCGATACGGGAGTTGGCTGCGGCGCTCAGCTTGGCGCTGTCCTTGCCGAACAGCACCTCGGCCTGGAGCGCGAACTTGATGTCCGCGTTCGTGTCCTCGCGCCGCTCCTCGCCGCCCTGGTCCTCGACGACCTGGATGATGTCGAGGACCTTGCCCGGGGCGAGGGTGCCGCCCTCGGGCATCTTGAGGTCGGGATCGCTGCTGTCGAGCTTGACCGGGGGCTCGGAAGACGCCTCGGTGCCCGGAGGAACGCTCGGGCCGTCGTCTGCCAGGGCGGTTGTCGCACCGAAGACCGTGGTTCCGGCCAGCAGCACAGCCACTACAACCGCGCGGCCAGCTGCGCGGCTTGGCCTAAGTCGCGTACGGGTGCCGTTCATGGCGGCCATCACCCGGAGATCTTCAGCGAGGCAGTGGCAAATCCAGGCAACGTGAAGTCGACTTCATTGTTGGTCGCCGGCGTGGCAGGGAACTGCATGAAGACGGGAGTCGCCTGGCCAGGTGTGATCGACAGCATTCCAGTCGTGCAAAGGCAACGGCTATCAGTGTCCCTGAGAACGTAGTAGCGCTTCTTGCCCACCTTATCCACCAGCGTGGCACCGGCAACCGAGTTGGGATTCTTTGCCACGATTGCGCTTTCGGCGCCTTCCATTCCAGATGCGTTCAGCTGAACCGTTCCGGTGTTCTTGATCTCACCACTGACGGTGATGAAGCCGCCGGTGTCACGCTTGACTTCATTGACGATCAAAAGCAGGCCATCGCGCCCCTTGACCTCGGCGAGCTTCGCATTCGGGTCCGCCTTGTCCCCAGCAGCGGTGTCGCCGCTCCCAGAGCCCTTATCTCCTTCAGATGGCTTGGAAGACGAAGAACCTGCGTCCTTCGTCTTTCCGCCATCGTCGCCGCCACAACCGGTAACGACGAAGGCCAGTGCCGCCGCCATCGAGACGGCCGCCACTACCCTTCGGGACTTCGCGGTACGCCGAATGCTCATGGGTTCAGATTCCTTTACTCGTCGTTCGCTGTCAGTCGTCGATCAAGTGCACGGCGAAGATCAGCTTGCTCAGTCCGGCCAAGGGGTCGTCATCACCGAGATCGATCGGGACGTCCTGTCCGTCACAATCGGAGAGGGTGACTATGGGCAAACTCGCTTCGCTGCCCTTGTCTGCCCCGTCGTCACCGCCGGGCTCGTCGTCCGGGACATCCCTGATCTTGGGGCTACACCGAAACTCGATCACGGCGGTGGCCTGAGCCGTGGCGTGCCGCTTCTCCGTGCCAGGGATGACCGAATCTCCCACGGTGTAACGGGTCTTGATCCTGGCTGTAACCCTGTCCCGAAGGAATCCCTCGTCCCAGCTGCAGGAGTCCCGGAGAGAATCGCCACTGAAGAGATCCGACCGGTTGTCACCTGCGAGCTGCTGCGCACGCCCGCAGCCGGCCCGACCGTAGCGATAGTCGGACAGGAACTCTCGGAGGCCATCAGGCGTCCGAAGAGCGGCGAGAAGTGGCACTCCCAGGTCTTTGCGAGCGTCCTGAGCGGCGGCGAGGGCGGCGGCGTCCGCGGCACCCTGGGCACCGTTGCGCGTGGCAGAGGCCTGACCGACTGCAAAGAAAGCGAACGCGAGGAAGAGCAGGCCCGCCACCATCACAATGTAGATGGGGAAGGCCTGCCCTCGATCGCTGCGGCAGTTCTTGATCACTTGGCCGTGATGGAGCTCACCAGACCGGTGATACGCGTCGTGATCGCGCCGCCGATGCCCGAGGCCACCATGCCACCGATGATCGCGACGACCACCAGGATGATGCCGAGGTACTCGAAGGCCGTCTGGCCGCGGTCCGCGGTCTCGTAGCGCTTCTGGATCTTGGAGACGGCGGTGTTGGCCCAGCCGTTGACGCGGACGGCGGTCTTCAGGGTGATGTTCGACATGGTGTTCCCCTCCAGATTCGGCCGACCGACTGCCGG
This sequence comes from Streptomyces sp. NPDC050422, assembly GCF_044458665.1. NCBI lineage: Bacteria > Bacillati > Actinomycetota > Actinomycetes > Kitasatosporales > Streptomycetaceae > Streptomyces > Streptomyces sp. NPDC050422. Next base: position 319,044 of record NZ_JBITIE010000008.1, on the reverse strand, counting down.
CCGACTCGCAAGTTCCTTTGTCGTCACTCCCGTTACCGGCTTCCTCCTGGCCGGTGCCGTTTGCGACATGAGAAACATACGGCGGAACACCATGCCCACCAGAGGGCCCCAGGGCCCATTCCCGGGCCCAATCGACCAGTTGGGCCCTGGGCGTCGGAGGCTGGGCCCCCGGGCCCCGGCTCACCACGTCTCGCTCGATCCCCCGATAGGCCATGACTACCTGTCTCCCCGTGTGGCAGGCCGGGCAGCCGTGCCGAGCCAGCGGGCGATCGCCTCGCTGCGGCTGCCGCTGTGCAGTTTGGTGAAGATGCGGTTGATGTGGTTCTTGACCGTCTTCTCGCTGATGAAGCAGGTGGCGGCGATCTGCTGATTGCTCATGCCTGACGCGATCAGGTCCATGACCTCCACCTCCCGCGAACTCAGCCCGTACTGCTCCCTGTCGGGAGGCACACCAGGCCGCCCAGGTACGGAAGACTGTCCCACATTCGATTGCAGATGCGAAAGACCCTGCGAGGGAACGGCCAGTCGCGCCCCGGATGAGGCTTGTTGAGGAGCGGGCAGAGGCATGGGCGAATGTGCATACGCATCGCGCTGTTGCGGCGAACCGGGCGCGTGCCCTCCGTATCCCGGCTGCTCGTACGGGACGCCTGAGGTCAGCGCCCTCCCCAGGCCCTCCGGCAGAGGTGCTCCACCCGGTCCGGGGCCTTGGCGCATATGGGCCAGGAGTGCGTTCGCCGCTGTGGCGGTGAAGTGGGCCCGGCCGCTCTCCGTGTCCCGTACGGCCTGCACCAACTGGTCGGCGGTGAACTCGCCGTGCACCAGATAGCCGCCGGCCCCCAGCCGGAGCGCCTCGTGGACGATCTCGCTCTCGCGGCTGTAGGTCAGCATCAGCACCGACGTGACCTGGACCAGGTGCGGCAGCGCGGAGATGCCGTCCACACCCGGCATCCGGACGTCGAGCAGCACGACATCCGGGCGGTACCGCACGGCCATGTCGTAGGCCTGGCGGCCGTCCGCGGCCTCGGCGACCACTTCGATGTCGTCGCGGCCGGAGAGCAGGGCGCCCAGCCCGGCCCGGACCACGGGGTTGTCGTCGGCGACGACCACCCGCATCGGTCCTGGGGCCGGAAGGCCGGGGGAAGAGGGGAAGGCGGGCATGGCCTCGGATGTCGCGGTCTGCTGAGGGGCGGGGAACCCCGGGGAGCTGGACTCGGACGTGACGGGGGTGGCATGCGAGGACGTGTGCTGGGAGGCGTGATGTTCTGCGGCCCAGTTCTGGCCCGAAGTGCGTGAGACGTCGTCCGGCATTCTGCGACCTCCTCTCATGGTCTGTGGGGACGGGTGGGGGGAGCGAGCGGGTCAGTCGAGCGGTGAAGCGGGTGGTGCTTGGGTCAGGGCGGCCATGGGCAGATCCAGCCGGACTTCCGTGCCGGTGGCCGCCTTGCCCTTGCCGATCCGGATACGGGCGCCGACGGACGCGGCGCGTTCGACCATGCCGACGAGTCCGAAGTGGCCGGCGCGCCTGAGGTCGTCGAGCGTGATCCCGACGGGCAGACCGCGCCCGTCGTCGTACACGCTGATCCTCAGCACGTCACCCTTCACTCCGGCCAGAACGACGAGGTAGGTGGGGTGGGCGTGGCGGTTGGCGTTCTCCATCGCTTCGGAGGCGATGGTGAGGAGTTGCCGGGCCACCACCTGCGGGACGGGTGGGACCGGGGTCTCGTTGAGCAGCCGGAAGGTCGCGGTGAGGCCGTGTCGTCGGGTGAAGTCGGCAGCACGGGCGTGCAGTTCGGCCACCACGTCGATACCGCCGTCGAGTCCAGACTCGCGTCGCAGGTCCGACAGCAGCTCGCGGGACTCCGCTGCCGCCCGACGCGCGGACCGGGCGACGAGCTCGGCCTGGTGCTTGACGGTCAGCGGATCCATCCGGTCGGAGGAGCTCGCCAGACCGTCGGCGGCCATGGCCAGGCCGTGGAGTGTCTTGGCTACCGAATCGTGCATCTCCCGGGCGAGACGGGTGCGTTCGCCTTCGACCGCCTCGTTCACCGCCAGTCGCGCCCGCGTTTCCGTAAGGGCCTGACTCGCCGTGCCGAAGCGGAGCAGCAGGTTGCGCAGGGTGACGCCGACCGCGCCGGCGATGACGCAGAAGCCGGGGAGGAGCAACGCGGTGGCGTCGCTGGCCTGCAACTGTTCGTCGGTGCCGTACACGCCGAAGATGATCAGGGTCTGGAGGGCGGCGAAGACCGCCGCACCCCGCCAGCCGTAGACGAGCCCGGCGAGCAGCGGCGTACAGACCGTGACGTACGCCAGGGTGGATTCCGGCGTGGCCGTCACCAGCAGCAGGGCGCCGAAGAGAGCGTCGACGCCCAGCAGCCACGGGTGGCGCAGGAAGAGCGGGCCGAAGCGTTCCCAGTCCCGGAAGAGGACGTAGGAGCCCATGAAGGTGACGAGGATGGCCGCACCGATCAGCCAGGTGGCGAGGCCGGGTGCGGTGCGGTCGATCGCGAACGGTGTCGCTATGGCCGTCATCGCCAGCCGGAACCCGAACACCTGCCGGCACATGGCCTGGAGTGCGTTGAGCTGGATCGCGAAGGCCGGTTGAGCGCCCGGATTCGCGAGTGCCTGGCGCACCTCACTGGTCAGTCCCGGTTTTGAGTCGCTGAGTTGAAATGCCATGCGCCTGTCACCTCCCGCTGCTCGTGAAACTCATCATCCCCGTCATTCAGGTCATCCGCCGAGGAACGAGAAGTCGACGTTGGCCCCGTACACGAATCCGACCGTCAGCAGCACGAGCGTTCCCGGAAGCAGGAACGAGGTGACCGCGAAGGTCGCCTTCGGGACGGCCTTGGCCGCCTTCCGCCGTGCGTTCTGCGCGTCGGTGCGCCGCATGTCGTTGGCGATCTGGATGAGCGTCTCGACGATCGGCGCGCCCAGTTCCTCGCCCTGCTGGAGTGTGGTCACGAACATGGCGACCTGCTCCGAGTCGTTCCGCTTGCGTAGCTCCTCGAAGGCCTGACGGCGGCTGACGCCCATGTCCATCTGGCGGAGTGTGATGCGGAGTTCGTCCGCCCAGGGGCCTTCGTACTTCTCGGCGACACGCTCCAGCGCCTGGCGGAAGCCGAGGCCTGCCGAGACGACGACCGCGAGGACGTCGAGGAAGTCGGGGAGCGTGCGTTCGATGTGTTCCTTTCGGACGCGGATGGCCGACCAGATGCCGACCTCCACCCAGAAGGCACCGAACGCCAGGAGGAGGATGGAGATGAAGATCTGGCCGCGCATGAGGGTCGACAGGGCGCCGAACACCCCGAGCGCCCCGTAGACCGCACGCCGGGCGGCGTACCGGTCGATGGTGAGGCCGCCGGGGTTACCGGCCATGTCGATCTGACGGCGCTTCTTGTTGACGGCCTTGGGGCCCATCATCCTGAGCACCGCGGGGGCCCACCGCATGCCCATCCGGTCGATGCCGGAGCCGACCGCGCTGGTGCGGGTGGAGCCGACCTCCAGGGCGATGGCGAGGTCGCCGGGCAGCTTGGCGTCGGCCCGGTACATCCGGATACCGGCGATCGCTCCGTACACAGCGAGACCTACAACGAGTGCGAGCAACAGGTCCATGTCCGCTCCTCCCCTCAGACGTCGATACGGGACAGGCGGCGGATCACGATGAATCCGATCGCGTACAGGATGAGCGAGACGACGACCGCGGCCTGGCCGATCAGCGCGCCGGTCATGCGGTCGAGTGCGCCCGGCATGACGGCGTTCATCAGGAGCATGGCTCCGAAGCCGAAGCCCGGGACCGCGTAGGCCGTGACGGTCACCTGTGACAGCTGCGTCTTGACTTCGCGACGGGTCTCCTTGCGCTCCTCCAGCGTCTCCGTGAGGTTGCGCAGGGAGCTGACGACCGTACCGCCGGCCCGGTTGGACAGGACGAGGGTCGTGACCAGGACGACGAGTTCGCGGGACGGCAGCCGCTCGGTCAGCTCGCTCAGGGCGTCGTCGAGCGATTCACCGACGCTGAGCCGGCGTGCGACCCGGGCGAGTTCCTCGCCGGCCGGGTCCTCCAGCTCGTCCGCCGCCATGGAGAGCGCGGTGCGCAGGGCCAGTCCGGCCTGGGTGGCGTTGGCGAGGATGCGGGAGAGCTCGGGGAGCTGGTTGATGAAGCGGTCGGTGCGCTTGGTGCGTTGCCAGTTCAGGAAGGCGTTGGTGCCCCAGAGCCCGATCAGGGCTGCCACGGGGCCGAAGAACGAGGCCAGGATCGACGAGGCCGCCATCCAGAGACCCGCCATGGCGACCAGTGCGTAGATGAAGAACTCGCCCGGGGTGATCTCAAGACCGGTGGTGGCCAGCTTCAGCTCGATCCTGCGGCCCAGTTTGGTCTTGCGCAGCCTGCGGTCGACGCCCTGGAAGCGGCGGTGGCGTCCTGCGGCCTGTATCTGGCCGGTGTGCGAGAGGCGGTCGACGAGGGCGTCGCGGTCGGCCTTGCCACCGGCGTACGCGTGCAGACCCATGACGCCGAGCACGCAGCAGACGAGCGTGACGCCGATCGTGAGGAGGGGGAGATTGGTCATGGCGCGGTACCTACTTGGCCTCTCGGGTGGCGAGCTGTTCGTCGGACGAGGCGACGCCGAACGCCTGGGGAATGGGCTGGCTGGCCATGTAGAGGCGTTCGGCGATCTTGCGCGGGAGCGGGAGGTACTGGAACTGGCCGTAGATCCGCCCGTCGGCGGCCATCGGCTGGGGGACGAAGCGGGCCACGCTGACGATGCGGTAGTTGTCGCGGCCGTGCGAGTCGAGGATCGCGATCTCGGTGACCTTTCGTCCGCCGTCCGCGAACCGGGTGAGCTGGACGATCACGTCGACGGCGCTGTTGATCTGGTCGTGCAGGGCCTCGAAGGGGATCTTGATCTCCGACATGGAGGCAAGGGTCTGCAGACGCATCAGCGCGTCCTCGGCGTTGTTCGCGTGGACGGTGGCGAGGGAGCCGTCGTGGCCGGTTGACATCGCCTGGAGCATGTCGAGCGACTCGCCGCCACGGACCTCACCGACGACGATGCGGTCGGGCCGCATACGCAGGGAGTTGCGGACCAGGTCGCGGATGCTGATCTGCCCCTTGCCCTCCACGTTCGCCGGGCGGGACTCCAGCCGGATGACGTGGTTCTGCTGGAGCTGGAGTTCGGCGGAGTCCTCGATGGTGACGATGCGCTCGTTGTTGGGGATCAGCCCGGAGAGCGCGTTGAGCAGGGTCGTCTTGCCGGTGCCGGTGGCGCCGGAGACGATGATGTTGAGCTTGGCCTGGACGAGCCCCGACAGCAGGATCAGCATCTGTTCGTCGAGCGAACCGAAACCGATCATCTCCTGGAGGGTGAAGGCCCTCGGGAACCGTCGGATGGTGAGCGTGGCGCCGGTCAGCGAGAGCGGCGGAATGATCACGTTGACACGCTCACCGCTGGGCAGACGGGCGTCCACCATCGGGTTCGCCTCGTCCACGCGGCGGTTGACGGTCGACACGATGCGCTCGATGGTCTGCATCAGCTGTTCGTGCGAGCCGAAGCGCATCGGGAGCTGTTCGACCTTGCCGCTGCGCTCGACGAAGATCTGGTCCGGTCCGTTCACCATGATTTCGGTGATGGACGCGTCTTCGAGGAGGGGTTCCAGGATGCCGAGGCCGAGGGCCTCGTCGACGACCCGGCGGATCAGCTGCGAGCGTTCGACGGTCGAGAGGACCGGACCTTCGCGGCTGATGATGTGCCCGAGTACGCGCTCCAGGCGGGCCCGCCGGTCGGCAGCGGCCAGCGAGGACATCTCCGCGAGGTCGATCTCCTCAAGCAGCTTGGCCCGGTAGGAGGCGACCATGTGGCCGTCCTCCAGCCCCCCGCCGCGCTCCTCGGGGGCGGTGATGCGTGCCCGCAGACTCATTTCGCTGACTCCTAGATCCGGCCGGCCGGTGGTGCGGTGTGGGGGGCGGGTGTTCGCGTCATTCGCGGGGCATGGTGGAGGTACGTATGGCGGGGTCGAAGTCGACCCACGGAATGATCGACGGGATCGTGACCTCGGCGGTGGACTTCACCGTTTCGGTGCCGTACGCCGTACGCACGTCCGCCTCGTCCGCAAGCCAGTCGCTCATCGCGTGCTTACCGGCCAGCTCCGGAGACATGGCGGGCCACTCGTGACTTGCCGTACGGGCAGCCGCGCGCGCGGCCGTCCCCGCCTGGTTGACGGTGTACGCGGCGATGCCCAGTTGAATGGCGCAGAGGCCGACCAGCAGCATCAGGGGGATGAACCCCATGTACTCGATGGCGACCTGTCCGCGGTCGCGAGCGGACCTTCGCTTGTTCCCGGTCATGGATCAGCCCTCCTTCGCCGAGGCGGCTTCGCCGGTGACCGTCGGGCCCCAGTCGAGGACGCCGGGGAGCAGAACGGGTACGACGAGGTCGACCTTCACCTTGTAGAGGCCGCGCTCCGCCGAACCGGCGGGGCAGGAGAAGTGCGCCTTGCCCTGCCAGGCGCTCGGCAGGTCCTTCCTCCCGGCCTGCTCGCAGGCAGCCGTCGGCCTGAACTGCGAACCGTTCCCCGCCCGCGCCGCCACATCCGCCGCGTTCCCCGCCAGGATGAACGTGTAGCCGAACAGCGCGCACTGCCAGAGCGCGACGAGCAGCAGGATGATCAGTGGCGTGACCCCGACGAACTCGATCGCGGTCTGTCCGCGGTCGCGGTCACGCCTCCTGCCTATCCGCGTGTCTGCCATTTCTGTGGTTGCCATGGATCAACCTGCCCCCTCAGTCGTTTCTGCCCCGGCCCGCGGAGTCGCCCCGTCTGCGCGGGCGGCCGATCGAGCCCCGGTCGTTTCGGTACTTCGCTCCGCCCTCGGCGCCGCTCGGCCTCTTCACCAGCCCGAGCTCACCCGCCAGGGCCCAGAGGGCCTGCTTGACCAGGCTCTTCGAGTCGAGTTCGTGCATGCGGCCGGCGTCGACGGCGCCCTGAAGTTCCTTGAAGTTGGCGGGGATCGCGGTTCCGGCGATGCGCGTCCCCGTGATCTTCTGGATCAGCGGGGGCTGGATCTCGGTGTTGCGGCTGTAGCGGTTGACGAGGGTCGTCGTCTCCTCCGCCTTGCGGATCTGGAGGCGGTCCCACATCCGTACGATGCGCTTCGCGCCGCGTACCGCGACCACGTCAGGCGTCGTGACCAGCAGCGCGATGTCGGCCATCTCGATGGCTGCCGCGTTGGCGCCGTTCATCTGGCTTCCGCCGTCGATGACCACGACCTCGTACCGCGACCGCAGCGCGCTGACGATCTGCCGGGCGGCCCGGTCGCTGACCTCCTCGCCGCGTTCGCCCTCGCCGGGTGCCAGCAGCAGGGCGAGCCCGCTGGTGTGGCTGAACACGGCGTCGGACAGGACGCGGGGCGAGATGTCGCTGATCGCGGCCAGGTCGACGATGGAGCGGCGGAACTGTACGTCCAGGAACGAGGCGATGTCGCCGGACTGCAGGTCCATGTCGACCAGGGCGACGGTGTGGCCGGAGGCCTGGGCCGCCAGGGCCAGCTGTACGGCGGTGACCGTCGTGCCGACGCCGCCCTTCGCGCCGCTGACCGTGACGACCGTGCCGCCGGGGCCGGTGAAGACCTCGGCGCCCGCCCCGAGGTGGCGGCGGACTCCGACGGACCAGCCGGCGGCGGCCTGGACGCGCTGGGCCAGCTCCTCGTACGAGAGGGGCAGGCCGACCAGGCCGCGGGCGCCGGAGTCCATGGCTGCCGAGTAGAGCCCGGGGCTCGCGTCGGCGGTGACGAGCACGACCCCGACCGCCGGAAAGCGCAGGGCCACCTCCCGGATCAGCTCAAGGGCTGGAACCGGACCGATCCGCTCGTGCACCAGCACGACCTCGGGCAGCTCGTCCAGCGACTCGGCGGCGAGCCGGGCCAGGGTGTCGAGCAGCGCGGTGGAGTCACCCAGTGGCCCGGCCGGCTCCGCGTCGGGGAGTTGGCTGAGCAGCGTGGTGATGGATCGGGCGGCGTCGGCATCGCCGACAGCCGGGAGGATTCGTGTGCTCATCCGGCCCTCACTTGTTCTTGTCTTCGTCGAGGTTGTAGCTGCCCTCGCCCGGACGGAGCGTGGTCGGGCTGTCGTTCGGCAGCAGGGCCAGCCGGACGTGTTCCGCGAAGGACTCGGCGTAGGCGACGCGCTGCGCGTCGGTGGTGTCCAGGGCGAAGGTGATCGGCACAGCCTCGGTCGGGCCGGTGCGCTCGTCGCTCTTCGGGTCGAGGGAGGTCAGCTCACCGACGTCGATGACCTTGGCGTTGGGCACGATGACGCGTGAGGTGGGCTGTTCCTTGTCGTTCTGGCCACCGAAGGTCGCGTAGATGTTGACCAGGTTGCCCGGCCGGATCTTGCCGGCGACGCCCGTCGCGGCGTCGATCATGATGGCGATCTCCTGCTGCCCGCTCTCCAGCGCCGGGCGCTTGACGAGCATGTCCTCCTGGAGGAGGGAGCCCGGGCGCAGGGTGGTGACGGCGATCTTGCCGTCGAGGACCGAGAGGTCGGTGACGGCGTTCTTGGACAGCCAGCGCTTCGGCATCGACACCTTCTTGAACTGCCCGGGGTCCAGCGGCCGATAGGGGGCTATCTGGTTCTTGACCTGGTAGGCAGTCACCTCCGGTCCCACCTTCGTGTTCACATCACTGATCACCGAGAGCACACCGGCGAACGCGCCGAAGGCACAGAGGACCGAGAGCAGAAGAAGGATGACGCCGCGGCGTTGCCGTGAGTTCATGAGCGGAGCGACCTCGTTGGGAGACGTGGGCTGATGAGCGGACAGAGGAGTGGATCGGGGTCGAGCCGGCGCGGGTCACGCTGTGGCGTTCAGCCCGAGGGGAGCGGGACGGTGTCGTGCGGGCTGTTCGCCGGGCTGTGGGTGCAGCAGCGGCACACCGCCTTCGTGGTGGCTCACGACCCGTGATGCATGGGTGTTCCTTGGTTCAGGACACCGGAACCGTTCGTTTGGTTCTCCGGTGGTTTCAGGGGAGCCGAGCACAGGCCGCAGCGGTCGCCGATGAGTTCATTTCCGCACCATGTGCAGACCTCCCTGCGAACCGAAGAAACCAGCTGATAAATCAGTGAAATATCGGGCAGAAAGGCGGCGAATTCGATCATCTTCGAAGTGCCCCACCATGCGGGCGAATCGGCGGGCAACGCTACGTCGTGCACCGCCTGCACTTGCCACGCCGGGGCGACCGTGGACGTCACCCACTCGGATTGCAACTGCCCTTTGGCGACCAGCAGATGGGTGGCGAATTCCGGGCCGGTCAGGTCCCCCGAGCCGATCTTGATCAGCTCGGGGTTCGGGTTGGCCAGCACGCCGAACTGCGAGCCGGGAACCCATGACTTCGCGTGGGCCTTCAGGCTGACGGGCACCCGGTCCAGCTTGGTGACCGAGTTCAGGAGCGCGCCCGCGTGGATGTAGTGGGAGAGGAGCCTCGCCGCGGAGGCTACGACCCCGGCACTGAAGTCACAGATGGACAACTGCCGCAATTGGCGCACCAGTACAGCCACCCCCAAGGGGGGCAGATCCGACTTGATCAGCGCAATACGGTCGCTCTCCAGCACCGAGCGGATCATGTGCAGCCGTCGCTCGTGGGCGGCCGGAATGCTGGCGGGGTACACCGCGATGACGTAGCCGTGCTGCTCCAGAAGCATGTGCATGTCGCTCAGCGCCTGGTCGAGCGGCTGCTCGTCGGGCGCGCGCAGGACCACCGCCGTGGGCGTCTGCTGATCGGTCGGAGGCAGCACGAGGTCAGCACTGGTCACTGCTATTGCTGTCGGCACGCTGTTCCCCGTTCGGCTCCGGCCGCCGCGTACCGCCGGCCGCAATCGTCCTGCCAGGCGCTCCTTGCTCAGGCGCTCCTGCCTCAGCACTTTATCCACGTACTGCCAGGCAGAGAACACCTTTCGGGGCCCAGTGAGGCAGGGCTCACGAACTCCCCACGGGTCGTTCGCATGACAAATCGACTCAAGTGACTAGTTGTTAAATTGCGGACCACTCAGGGGTTTAGTCGCGGCCACCCGGATAATTCATGATCCTTTTCTGTTTACGCGCACGTCAGAGGCGTGGGAGCGCTTTCACGGGCGAGCTTGAGGTGTTCCTGATGGGCCCCATGTGAACTCTGGGCCCGGATTGGGGCCCCCGGACCTACGCGAGGCACACGGTCGAGGCGCACGCCCGCCGAGGGTGACCCGACTCCCCCTCCGGAGTGAACGGCCCGCGACCGGCGACCCCGCCCGCCCCCCCTCGTCACGCGGGACATTGCGAGCGGTCGCTGTCAGAGGTCTTGACAACTCGATTGGTCTGGACCAGTTTTAGCGCCCAGCGGTGGCCACCGTTCCTCGATTCCCCGCCGATTCCACACCCCCGGCATCCCCGTGTCGCTCCCCCGCCATCCCCGACTTCCCCCACGGAGGCAGCAAGTGGAACGTTCCCCCGCAACCACCCACAGAAGACGTCACAGCCGCCCTCTCCTCGGTTCCGCCATGGCCGTCCTCGCCGCGGGCGCCCTGACGCTCACCGGCCTGGTCAGCAGCGCCGAGGCCGCCGACGTCAACGTCGCCAAGAACGCCGGGTTCGAGTCCGGCCTCGCCAACTGGACCTGCTCCGGCGGCTCCGGCGCCACCGTCTCCTCCCCCGTGCACGGCGGCACCGCGGCCCTCAAGGCGACCCCGGCCGGGCTGGACAACGCCCAGTGCACGCAGACCGTCGCCGTGAAGCCCAACTCGACGTACTCCCTGAGCTCCTGGGTGCAGGGCTCGTACGTCTACCTGGGCGCCAGCGGCACCGGGACCACCGACGTGTCGACCTGGACCCCCGGCTCAAGCGGCTGGAGCCAGCTCTCGACGAGCTTCACGACCGGGCCCAGCACCACGTCCGTCACCGTCTACACGCACGGCTGGTACGGGCAGGCCGCCTACCTCGTCGACGACGTCTCGGTCAGCGGCCCCGACGGCGGCGGTGGCACCGACCCCGCACCGACGATCCCCGCGGCCCCCGCCGGTCTCACGGTCGGCACGGCCACGTCCACCTCCCTCCCCCTGTCCTGGAACGCGGTGTCCGGCGCGACCGGCTACACCGTCTACAAGGACGGCGCCAAGGCCACCACCTCCACCGGCACCTCGGCGACGATCACGGGGCTGACGGCCGACACGGCGTACCAGTTCGCGGTGACCGCCACCAACGCGGCCGGTGAGTCCGTCAAGTCCGCCACCGTCAGCGGGCGCACGGCCACCTCAGGCAGCGGCAACCCGAACCCGGGCACCTCCGTGCCCAAGCACGCGGTCACCGGCTACTGGCAGAACTTCAACAACGGCGCGACCGTGCAGAAGCTCAGCGACGTCCCCGCGAACTACGACATCATCGCGGTCTCCTTCGCCGACGCCACGACCACACCCGGAGCCGTCACCTTCAACCTGGACTCGGCGGGCCTGAACGGCTACACCGTCGACCAGTTCAAGGCCGACATCAAGGCGAAGCAGGCGGCCGACAAGAACGTCATCATCTCGGTCGGCGGAGAGAAGGGGTCCGTCTCGGTCAACAGCGACGCCTCCGCTGCCAACTTCGCCAACTCGCTCTACTCCCTCATCCAGGAGTACGGCTTCAACGGCGTCGACATCGACCTGGAGAACGGCCTCAACTCCACGTACATGACGAAGGCGTTGCGCTCGCTGTCGCAGAAGGCGGGCTCCGGCCTCGTCATCACGATGGCGCCGCAGACCATCGACATGCAGTCCACCTCGGGTGAGTACTTCAAGACGGCGCTCAACATCAAGGACATCCTGACCGTCGTCAACATGCAGTACTACAACAGCGGTTCGATGCTCGGCTGCGACGGCAAGGTCTACTCGCAGGGCTCGGTGGACTTCCTCACCGCGCTGGCGTGCATCCAGCTGGAGGGCGGGCTCGACCCGTCGCAGGTCGGTCTCGGTGTCCCCGCCTCCACCAGGGGCGCCGGCAGCGGGTACGTGGCCCCCTCGGTCGTGAACGCGGCCCTGGACTGCCTCGCCAAGGGCACCAACTGCGGTTCCTTCAAGCCGGCGAAGACCTACCCGGGTGTGCGCGGCGCGATGACCTGGTCGACCAACTGGGACGCCACATCGGGCAACGCCTGGTCGAACGCGGTCGGCCCGCACGTCCACGGTCTGCCGTAACCACCACCCGTACGACCGTCCGCTCCGTCGCACGGCATCACTGACCAGCAGCGCCGCCGCTCCCCCGGTGGCGCTGCTGCACGTGCGGGGTCCGGCGGCCGTCCCGGGCCTGTATCGGAGCCGCAACAGAGTGTGCGGGAGTTGCCGCATTCCATGGCTGTTCGCGCCGCCCCGTGGCACCGTTGCGAGGAGGGTGCGACAGGGGGAGTGACATGGCCGGGGCGCGGGTTCAGGCGCTGGGTGGGGACGATCCGGCGACGCTCGGACCGTACCGGCTGATCGGACGGCTCGCGTCCGGCGGCATGGGGCGGATCTATCTGGCCCGCAGCGGCGAGCGCGGCGGGCGGGGGCTGGTCGCCGTGAAGACGCTGCTGGCCGAGGGGAGCGTCAGCGACGTCGACCGCCGGCGCTTCGCGCGCGAGGTCTCGCTGGCGCAACGCGTCGCCAGTGCGTACACGGCCCGGGTACGGGAGGCCGACCCGGACGCCGAGCGGCCGTGGATGGCCATCGACTACATCGCCGCGCCTCCCCTGTCCGAACTCGTGCGCACCTGCGGGGTACTGCCCGCCTCGGCCGTACGGTGGATCGCCGCCGGAACCGCGGAGGCCCTGGTCACCCTCCACGGGGTGGGCATCGTCCACCGCGACGTGAAGCCGCAGAACGTCCTGCTGCCGCTGGACGGTCCCCGGGTCATCGACTTCGGCATCTCGCACGCCAGCGACCTCACGCTCACCGGGCTCACGCTCGGCACGATCGCCTTCACCTCGCCCGAGCAGGCGCGCGGCGAGGAGTCGACCGCCGCGTCCGACGTCTACTCGCTCGGCGCCACCCTCTTCATGCTCGCCACCGGACGGCCGCCCTACGCCGCCGACGGCGACACCCTGCGGCTGCTGGCCCGCGTCCAGCGCGGCGAACTCGACCTCGGCGGCCTGCCGAAGGAGCTCGCCCCGACGATCCGGCCCTGCCTGGACGTCGACCCCGGCCGGCGCCCGAAGCCCGCTGACCTGCTCGCCCGCTTCCGCCGGGACCAGGCCGGTCTGCCGGCGTCCCAGAGCGGGACCAGGTGGCTGCCGCCGCGGTGGACGGCACTGATCGGCGCGTACGCGACCCAGGGCCTGGAACTCGCGAACGGCCGCCCCACGGGCCGGACGAGGCGGCCGGAGGCGAATCCCGTGGCCCCGACCCTCGTGCAGCGTACGAACGTGGCGCCGCCCCCGCCGCCGACGCTGGTCTACCCGCCGGAGCGCCGGGCCCGCGCGGCCCGCGACCGCGCCCGGCGCGACCGTACGCGGCGGGAGCTGGCGGCCCTCGCGGAACTGGCGGAGCGGCAGCGCGCGGAGCAGGCCGAGCAGGAACGCGCCGAACAGGAACGCGTGGAAGCGGCCCGTCGGGAGACCTTGCGGCAGGCCGCCCAGCGACTGGAGGCCGAACGCGCCCGGCGCGAGCGGGAGCGCGCCGCGCAGGAGCACGCACGCGCCGAACAGGAGCGCGCGCGGAGGCGCGCCGAGCGGGAACGGGTCCAGCGGGAGCGCGCGGCGAGGGAAGCGGCCGAGCGCGCGGCGCGGGAGCGGGCCGAGCGGGAGGCGGCGCGACGGGCGGCCCGTGCCGCCCGGGCGCGTACGTCCTCACCGAGCACGGCCCCGACCGGTCCGGGCACGACGCCCCCGACCTCCCCGACCTCCCCGCGGACCGGGTCCTCGGGGAACTCGTCGGCGATGGGCTGGCTGCTGGCCGTGGCGGCCGTCATCGCGCTGCTGGTCTGGCAGCCCTGGGAGACGACGGGCAACAAGGGGAGCAACAGCGGTAGTTCATCCGTCTCCGGCAGTTCCGGTTCGACATCGGCCGGCAGCGATCTCGACACCCAGACGCACGACACCGGTACGGACACCGACAGCGACAGCAGTGACAGCAGCAACGACGACAGCGACACCGGGTCGGAGCCGACGCCCACTCCCACTCCGACGCCCACACCCACGCCCACCCCGACCCCGGACGCCACCGACCGGGCGTTCGCCGCGGTGCGCGCCGGGGACTGCCTCAACGTGTACAACGACGGGCACGACGACATGAGCGCCTCCCGCCCGGTCCGGGTGAGCTGCGGTGCCTCGAATGCGTACATGCACGTCAACCAGGTCAGCACCCGTTCCGGCGGCTCCGCTTCCTGCGACACGGGGGCCGGCTTCACCTGGTGGAGCAGGTCCGGTGACGACGGCGTCAACAGGACCCTGTGCCTGGACCGCGTGTACCAGGTGGGCCAGTGCTTCCCCGCGGACGTCACCGGGGCCACCAGCGCGGACCTGACGGTGGTCTGGGGCTGCAACGCCTCGACCGTGCCCGAGGCGGGGCAGTCGATCCTGCGGATCACCGGGTTCTACCGGGCGCCCGCGGCGGGACAGAACTGGACCTGCCCGTCGGGGCGCGGCGAGAAGTTCTGGTACTGGCAGGTGAACAAGGGCCGGAGCATCATCTGCGCCTCGGCGGCCTGAACCTGCCAGTACCCGTACGGAACGTGCCCGGTCGAATGGCTGACCTGTCGAAGGGCTGCCCGGTCGAAGGCCTAGGGTCTTTCGTTTGGATCAGGCCGGATCAGGGAGCGGGGTCCGGTGCGTGCAGCTGCAAGGCGGAGGAGGGAGTCACTGCGGAGCATTGGCGACCGACGACAACGCCGCAGATGCGCGTGCCGGACCCCGCGAGCCCGGCCTGATCCAAACGAGAGGCCCTAGATCACCAGGCTGAGCAGCGCCGCCACGACGAACCCCGCGACCGACAGGACCGTCTCCAGGACCGTCCAGGACTTCAGGGTGTCGCGCTCGGAGATGCCGAAGTACTTCGACACCATCCAGAAGCCGCCGTCGTTGACGTGCGAGGCGATGATCGAGCCGGCCGAGATCGCCATGATGATCAGCGCCAGGTGCGGCTGCGAGAAGTCCTGGTCCTCGACGAGCGGGACCACGATGCCGGCGGTGGTGACGATGGCGACCGTCGCCGAGCCCTGGGCGATGCGCAGCACCGCCGAGATGAGCCAGGCGAGCAGGATGACGGGCAGGCCGACGTCGTTGAACGTGTCGGCGAGCGCGTCCGCGATGCCGCTGCTCTTGAGTACGGCCCCGAAGATGCCGCCCGCGCCGACGACGAGCAGGATGTTGCCGACCGGCTTGAGGGACGAAGTCGACACGGATTCCAGGGACTTGCGGGACCAGCCGCGCCGGATGCCGAGCAGGTAGTAGGCGAGCAGCAGCGCGATGGTCAGCGCGACGAACGGGTTGCCGAAGAACTCGATGACGGAACGGAGCGTCGAGGGGTCGAGCGCGATGGAGGAGAACGTCGCGGCGAGGATCAGCACCAGCGGGGTGCCGATGATCGCGAGGACGGTGGAGAGCGCGACCGGCGCCTCGCGCGGGGTGACCCCGGCGGCCCGCTGCTCGGCGACGACGGCGGCCTTCGCTTCCGCTGCGGCCTCGACCATGTCCTGCGGGACGTCGACGAAGATGCGCTTCCCGATCCAGGCGGCGTAGCCCCAGGCGGCCAGGACGGACGGGATGCCGACGACGGCGCCCATCAGGATGACCCAGCCGAGCGAGACCTGGAAGAGGCCGGCGGCGGCGACCGGGCCGGGGTGCGGCGGCAGGAACGCGTGGGTCATGGACAGGCCCGCCAGCAGCGGCATCGCGTAGAGCAGGATCGACTTGCCGGAGCGCTTGGCTGCCGCGTACACGATCGGCGCGAGGACGAAGATGCCGACGTCGAAGAAGACCGGGATACCGAAGATCAGACCGGTCAGGCCCATGGCCAGCGGGGCGCGCTTCTCACCGAAGAGGTTCAGCAGGCGTGCACTCAACACCTCGGCGCCGCCGGAGACTTCGAGGATCGCGCCGAGCATCGTGCCGAGGCCGATGATGATCGCGACATGGCCGAGGATGCCGCCCATGCCGGACTCGATGACGGAGACGGCGGCGGACTTCTGCACCGTACCGAAGAGCTCGGTGACGGAGAGGCCGGCGCCCAGGCCGACGGCTATGGAGACGGCGAGCAGTGCGACGAACGGCTGCAGCCTGACCTTGATGATCAGGAAGAGGAGGAGCGCGATCCCGAGAACGGCGACGGTCAGCAGACCGGCCGTCCCGTCTATGAGGAGGAGGAGTCCACCGGTGTGGGGTGGCGTCTCGACCGGCGGGGGGCTTGCGGCGAGCAGCATGGGTAACTCCGTTGTCGTCCATGGGGCTTGACTCGGGCAGGGCGGAGCGCGGCACGGCGCCCCGAGGGGACGGGGCGCCGTGCCGTACGGCGGGGTGGTGCGGTGGAGCGGGTAAGGCAAGGTGATCAGGATCAGCCGAGGACCGCGAGGGCGTCGATCTCGATGAGCAGGCCCTTGGGCAGGCCGACGTAGACCGTCGTGCGGGCGGCGGGGGCCTCCTTGAGGTTCTGCTCGCCGAAGTACGTGTTGTAGATCTCGTTCATCTCGGCGAAGTGGTCCACGTCCGTGAGGTAGACGCGCATCATCATCACGTCGTCCCAGCTCGCGCCGCCCTCTTCGAGGATCGCCTTGACGTTGGCGAAGGTCTGGAGGGTCTGCTCACGGAGGGTCGGACCGGCCGGGGTCGGGGCCTGGCCCTCGACGGCGGGCAGGAAGCCGACCTGGCCGGCGACCTGGAGGATGTTCCCCTTCCGCACTCCGTGCGAGAACTTCGCGGGCGGGGTGGTGTGGGTGCTCGGGGTGAGAGCCGTCTTGTCGGTCATGGGTGATCAGGCTTTCTTGGGTCGGGTGGTGCCGGAGTACTCCCGGCTGATGGTGTCGGCGGTGCGACGGACCAGGGGGAGCAGGGTGAGGAGTTCCTCGGCCGTGACGACCACGTTCGGCGCGGAGACCGACATCGCGGCGACGACGCGCCCGTCGGCGCCGCGAATGGGTGCGCCGACGCAGTTGATGGACTCCTCGTGGCCGCCGAGGTCGGTGGCCCATCCCTGTTCGCGCACGGTGGCGAGTTCCTTGAGGAAGGCGCCGGGGCCGGGGGTCGAACGGGACGTGTACATGGGGTAGTCGAGCTTCTCCGCGATGGCGCGGCGCTCGGCTTCGGACAGGTCGGCGAGCAGGAGTTTGGCCACGGCGGCGACGGTGATCGCGACGGGCTTGCCGATGCGGGAGTACATCCGGACCGGGTAGCGGCTCTCGACCTTGTCGATGTAGAGGACCTCGTTCTCCTCGTACACGGCGAGGTGGACGGTGTGCCCGCAGTTCGCGTTGAGCTCGACGAGGTGCGCGTGGGCGATCTCCCGCACGTCGAGGTTCTCGACGGCCTCCTGGGCGAGCGCGAAGAGCCGTGCGCCGAGGCGGTAGCGCTGGTCCTGCTGGCGGTAGACGAGCCCGTGTTCGTGGAGCGTACGGAGCAGGCGCAGGGCCGTGGACTTGTGGACGCCGAGCCGCTCGGCGACCTGTCCGAGGTCGGCGGGCCCCTGGGCGAGCAGCGGCAGGATGCTCAGCGCCCGGTCGACGGTCTGACTCATGTCGTACGTACCTCCGTGTCGTCCCCCGTCCACCCGGGGCCGAGACGCAGTCTCCCCCAGTCGTTGTCGTCGAGGGCGACGAGGCGGTCGGCCCGGTCGCGGGCAGGCGGGTCGGTCAGGTCGCCGGGGACGGTGAGGACGGCGGCGGCCATCAGGTGCCCGTGCCGGGCCCGGTCGCGGACGGGCAGTCCGCGCAGGGTCGCGGAGAGGAACCCGGCGGCGAAGGCGTCACCGGCACCGACGGGGGCGACGACGTCGACGTGGAGGGCGGGGATGTCGGTGACGGTGTCGGTCGGGTCCGCTCCTCGGGAGAACACCGTCGCCCCGTCCGCCCCCCGCTTCACGACCAGCACCGCCGGTTCCGGCAGTGCCTCGCGGATCGCGGCGGCGCCCTTCACCCCCCACGCCTCCTCCGCCTCGTCCTCGCCGGCGAAGACGAGGTCCGCGCGGCGGGCCAGGTCCAGCAGGACGCCGGGGGACGCGTCGGCGTCCCGCCACAGACCGGGCCGGTGGTTGACGTCGAAGGAGACGAGGGGCCGCCCGGGGCGCGGCGCCGTCAGTTCGTGCAGCAGCTCCAGGCAGTCGGCGGAGAGCGCCGCCGTGATGCCGGACAGGTGTAGGACCCGGCCGGCGAACAGTGCCTCGTACGGGACGTTCGCGGGCGCCATCGCGGAGGCCGCGGACCCGGCCCGGTAGTACGCCACCTCGTGCACGTCGGTGCCGCGGTCCGTCGCCGTACGGAAGTAGATGCCGGTGGGCCGGACGGGATCGCGCCGCACGGCGGAGGTGTCGACCCCGTACGCGGAGATCGCGTCGACGAGGTGGTCGCCGAAGCCGTCGGCCCCGACCCGGCTCACCCAGGCCGTGCGGTGTCCGGCCGCGGCGAGGGCGCAGGCCACGTTGGACTCGGCGCCGCCGATGCCGCGGCCGAAGGAGGGGACGTCGGCGAGGCGCCCGGGCCGCGAGGGCAGGAACGTCACCATGGACTCGCCGAGGCACACCACATCGGTGGCCGTGGCGGCGTCGGTCCTGGCCGGGGTTCCGGACACTCGGGCTCCTCGGGATCGGGCGGCGGCACCGGGTCTCACCATTGACCCGGCGTCGGCTCGGATGTTAGACAGCCTTGAGCGATATACGCAATGGGTGTTGCATATGTTGCAACGCTGATGACGATGACGCAGTGACCCACCGCATGACTTCGATCGAGGAGGCACCCCCATGGCCGACGAACGCCCCGTCGCCGGATCCGCCGGAACCACCGGGCTCGCCGGAACCGCCGGTCTCGCCGGTCTCGCCGAGGAGCGGGTGGACCACCGGTTCAAGGCCCTCCCGCCCGATGCGGACGGCCTGACCGTCGCCGAGCTGGCGGCCGAGCGGCGCAACCTCTTCACCGGCGGGTTCACCACGCCGGTGCTCGCCCTGTCGGCCGAGTCCGTCGCGCACAACCTCGCCCTGCTGGAGACGTACACCGAGCGCCACGGCCTCGCCTTCGCACCGCACGGCAAGACGTCGATGTCCCCGCAGCTGTTCGCCCGCCAGCTGGAGCACGGCGCGTGGGGCATCACCGCGGCGGTGCCACACCAGGCACGGGTCTACCGGGCGTTCGGGATCCAGCGGATCTTCCTCGCCAACGAGCTCGTCGACGCGGCCGCGCTGACCTGGCTCGCGGGCGAGCTGAACGCCGATCCGGAGTTCAGCTTCATCTGTTACGTCGACTCGGTGCGCGGTGTCGAGCTGATGGACGAGGCCCTGAGCGCGGCGGGCGCCTCCCGCCCGGTCGACGTCGTCGTGGAGCTCGGTGCGGGCGAGGGCGCCCGCACCGGCGCCCGCACCGGGGCCGACTGCGCCGCGGTCGCCGACGCGGTGGCCGCGGCGGGGACGCTGCGCCTGGTGGGCGTGGCCGGTTACGAGGGCGAGGTGCCGGACGCGACGGGCGAGCGGGTACGCGACTGGCTCCGCCGGCTCGTCGCGCTGGCCGCGGACTTCGACGCGGCGGGGCGGTTCGCCGCGCTGGACGCCGGCGCCGGTGAGCGGATCGTGATCAGCGCGGGCGGCAGCGCGTGGTTCGACGCGGTCGCGGACGTGTTCGCGGAGATCCCCGAACTCTCCTACCCCGTACTCAAGTTGCTCCGCTCGGGGGCGTACGTCTCGCACGACGACGGGCACTACCGCCACCTCACCCCCTTCAACCGGGTCCCCGAGGAGGGCGCCCTCCAGCCCTCCTTCCGGCTCTGGGCCCAGGTCGTGTCCCGCCCCACGGGCGAGCAGGCGTTCCTGAACGCCGGCAAGCGGGACGCGGCCTACGACCTCGACCTGCCCCAGGCGCAGGTCGTGCGGTCCGGGCGCGACGGCTCGGTGCGGGCGGCGACGGGGATCGAGATCACCGGTCTGTCGGACCAGCACGCGTGGGTACGGACGGACGAGGGGGCCGAGCTGGAGGTCGGGGACTGGGTGGGGATGGGTCTGTCGCACCCCTGCACGAGCTTCGACAAGTGGCAGCTGATTCCGCTGGTTGCGGCGGACGGCACGGTCACGGACTACATCCGCACGTTCTTCTGATCCGCTGCGGGGTGCCTTTCCCCACCCCGCCCCTTCCCGTAACCGGGGCTCCGCCCCGGACCCCGCGCCTCAAACGCCGGCGAGGCCGAAAAGCTCCCCCGCGAGGCCGAACGGGCCCCGGCGAGGCCGGGTAATGAAAGGCACCCCCCATGGACCTGGTCATCCGCGACGCCCGCGTCATCGACGGCACCGCCACCCCCTCCTACCGCGCCGACGTGGGCCTCGTCGACGGACGCGTCGCGGAGATCCACCGCGAGGACTCCCCCGGCCCCCGCCCCACCGCCGCCCGCACCCTGGACGCCGACGGTCTCGCGCTCTCGCCCGGCTTCGTCGACATGCACGCCCACAGCGACCTCGCCCTGCTGCGCGACCCCGACCACAGCGCGAAGGCGGCCCAGGGCGTCACCCTCGAAGTGCTCGGCCAGGACGGACTGTCGTACGCCCCCGCCGACGACCGCACGCTCGCCGAGGTCCGCCGCTCCATCACCGGGTGGAACGGCGACGGCAGCGACATCGACTTCGACTGGCGCACCGTCGGCGAGTACCTCGACCGCCTCGACCGCAACTTCGACGGCCAGGGCATCGCGGTGAACGCCGCCTACCTCATCCCCCAGGGAACCGTGCGGATGCACGCGGTCGGCTGGGACGACCGGACCGCCACCGACGCCGAACTGACCCGGATGAAGCAACTCGTCGCGCAGTCCATGACCGAGGGCGCCGTCGGCATGTCCTCGGGTCTCACCTACACCCCGGGCATGTACGCGGACGACGCCGAACTCACCGCCCTGTGCCGGGTGGTGGCCGAACACGGCGGCTACTACTGCCCGCACCACCGCTCGTACGGCGCCGGGGCGCTGGAGGCGTACGAGGAGATGGTGCGGCTCACCCGTTCCGCGGGCTGCGCCCTCCATCTCGCCCACGCCACCATGAACTTCGGCGTGAACGAGGGCCGCGCCCCGGAGCTGCTCGATCTCCTCGACCGCGCGCTCGACGCGGGCGCCGACATCTCCCTCGACACCTACCCGTACACACCGGGCTGTACGACCCTGGTCGCCATGCTGCCCAGCTGGGCGAACGAGGGCGGCCCCGAGTCGGTCGCGGCGCGCCTGTCCGACGACGCGACGGCGGCGCGGATCCGTCACGACCTGGAGGTCGTGGGGTCGGACGGCTGCCACGGGGTGCCGATCGAGTGGGACACCATCGAGATCTCCGGCGTCAGCGTGCCGTCCCTCGCCGCCCACGTCGGCCGCACGGTCGCCGAGTCGGCGCGGCTGCGCGGCGAGGAGCCCTGGGTGACCGCGCGGCGGCTGCTCCTGGACGACCGGCTGGGTACGACGATCCTCCAGCACGTGGGCCACGAGGAGAACGTCCGGCAGATCATGCGCCACCGCGTCCACACGGGCGGCAGCGACGGCATCCTCCAGGGCGACAAGCCGCACCCCCGTGCGTACGGCACGTTCCCGCAGTATCTCGGCCGGTACGCAAGGGAGTTGGGCATCCTCTCCCTGGAGGAGTGCGTCGCCCACCTCACCTCGCGCCCGGCGGCCCGCCTGCGGCTGCCCGACCGCGGGTACGTGCGGGAGGGCTACCGCGCCGACCTGGTGCTCTTCGACCCGTCGACGGTGGCGGCGGGCTCGACGTTCGACGAGCCGCGCACCCTGCCGACCGGCATCCCGCACGTGCTGATCGACGGCCGTTTCGTCATCGAGGACGGGAAGCGGACGCAGGTGCTGGCGGGCCGGTCGGTGCGGTCCACGGGGGCGCGGACGGTCGCACCATAGCCGGTCAGCAGCGGTGCGGCGGGCAGCCGGCCCCTGCGGACGTCTGGTTTCCGGCCCCGGGGCGCGGGCACGCGAGTCGTCATGAATATTTCTGCGACAGCCCGGAAGAGTCAGGGAAAGGCGAGACGCGCGGGAAACAGTTCAGCGGTCGAGGCGGGCGGCCGCGCGGGGTTCGTGGCGCGCGGGGTGATCTACTTCCTGGTCGGCGTCCTCGCGCTGCGCATCGCCTTCGGCGACGGCGGATCGGGCGGGGGCGGCGGGAAGCAGGCGGACCGGGGCGGGGCACTCGCGGAGATCGCGCAGAAGCCCTTCGGTTCCGTGCTGCTGTGGGTCCTGGGGATCGCCCTGGTGGGGATGGCGCTGTGGCGGCTGTCCGAGGCGGCGTTCGGGGCCGCGGGCCCGGACGGGCGCAAGGCCACCAAGCGTCTGGCCTCGGCGGGGCGCGCCGTCTTCTACGGCTTCGTGTCGTACTCGGTCCTGATGTTCGCGGCGGGCGACCGGGGCAGCGGCAGCGGCAGCGGCAGCGGCGACACACGGTCGAAGGACGTCACGGCGCAGGTGCTCGGCATGTCGGGCGGGCGCTGGCTGGTCGGGGCGGCCGGCGCGGTCGTCGCCGGTGCGGGCCTGTGGATCGCGGGCCGTGCCGCCCTGCGGAAGTACCACAAGCACCTGCGCCTCGGCGAGATGTCGCCCGCCGCGCGACGCGCGGTGGACGTCACCGGGGTGTTCGGCGGTGTCTCCCGCGGACTCGTCTTCGCGGTGGCCGGCGGCTTCGCCGTGGCCGCGGCGGTGAAGGTCCGCTCGGGCGAGGCCAAGGGGATGG
Source organism: Streptomyces sp. NPDC050422 (assembly GCF_044458665.1). NCBI lineage: Bacteria > Bacillati > Actinomycetota > Actinomycetes > Kitasatosporales > Streptomycetaceae > Streptomyces > Streptomyces sp. NPDC050422. The sequence goes on along the minus strand of NZ_JBITIE010000008.1, from coordinate 296,194 downwards.
ACGACACCCTGCGCGCGTTCAGCGCGACCCCGGCCGGCCCGTGGCTGCTGGCCCTGATCGCGGTCGGGCTGGCGGCGTTCGGCCTCTTCTCCTGCGCGAACGCCCGGTGGCGCAGGATCTGACCCGGAAGCGAGGGCGGGAACGGCGTCCCGCCCCCGCCCCTCCCGTCACGGCTTGGGCAGTGCGCACCCTTCACGGTCGAGGTCGAAGACGTTTCCGGCGCCGATGCACGGCACGATGCCGTAGGTCTCCTGGGCGTAGTTGATGCCCTCGTGGACCGTCACCTGCCCGTTCTCGTCGACCTCGCACGGGTTGTTGTCCGTGCACTCCTGCCCGTCCTCGTTGCCGGTGTTGTTGACGGCGACGACCTTGCCGGTGGCGTTGTCGATCACCGGCGAGCCGGACGTGCCGCCGATGGTCTGGCAGGCGGAGGTGTAGCGGACCGAGTCCTTCCAGGTCCACTCCCCCTCCTTGAGGCGGTAGACGAACCCGTCGACGTTGCAGCTGTACGTGCGCTTCCAGTACGCGGACGCGACGGTGATCGCGGTGCCCTGCACCGGGTGCGTGGTGTTGAGCTCCAGCGCCTTGATGCCGTAGCTGCTCTCGATCTGGGCGTACGTGGAGGTGAGCTGGTACACCGATATGTCGGTGTCCGTCATCGTCCCGTACGCGATCTTGCTTGCCCGGACGGTGCCGACGCCGCTGCCCGCGGCGTTCAGCAGGGTGAAGCTGCGGGTGGACGGCTGGTTGAAAACGACCTCGCCCGGGCCGGGGAAGCCGGACTCCATGCAGTGCCCGTTGGAGAGCACGAGCGCGGGGTCGCCCGCCTGGGAGCCGGGTGTACGGACGACCGATCCCGAACAGTTGCTGAGCGCCACGGTCCCGGCGAAGCCGATGGCCTTGGGCCTGACCTTCGACCGGTCGGCCGCGTGGCCGGATGACGCCGCGTCCGCAGCGGTGCGGCTCGCGGCCGCTGCCGCCTTGAGCACGCTGGGCGCGGTCGCGTCGTGGCTGGTGGCCGCTGACGCGGGCGCGGTGCCGGCTCCGAGGAGCAGCACCGCGAAGAGCGCACCGACGAGAGGCTTTTTCATGTGGGGGTCCCCTCAAGTGACCTGCGCAGAGCGTGGGGAGCCTCTGCGACCGAAGTTCTTCCGGTTTTGACATGCGCATGGTGGCGCACTGGAGGGAACCCCACAAGGGGCGAATTCAGGTCACCAGGCCCTGGCGGTAGGCGTAGACGACAGCCTGGACGCGGTCGCGGAGTCCGAGTTTGGCGAGGATGCGTGACACGAAGGTCTTGACGGTCTCCGGGCTGATCAGGAGGGTCACGGCGATCTCGCTGTTGGAGAAGCCGTCCGCGATGAGACGCAGGACCTCCAGTTCGCGGGGGGTCAGCGGGAGGTCCTCGGGGGTGCCCCCGGTGGGCCGGATCCGGGCGGCGTACCTGCCCACCAGCCGGCGCGTCACCTCGGGGTCCAGCAGCGCCTGGCCCGTCTCCACGGTCCTGATCCCGTGCAGCAGCTGGGCGGGCGGCGCGTCCTTGAGCAGGAACCCGCTCGCCCCGGCGCGCAGCGCCTCGTAGACGTACTCGTCCAGGTTGAACGTGGTCACCACGAGCACCTTGACGGGGTGCTCCACTCCGGCACCGGCCAGCAGGCGGGTCGCCTCGATGCCGTCGAGCACCGGCATGCGGATGTCCATCACGACGACGTCCGGGCGCAGCCGGCCGGCCATCTCGACCGCGGTCCGCCCGTCGCCGCACTCGCCCGCCACCTCCAGGTCGGGCTGGGCGTCGATGATCGTGGCCAGCCCGGTGCGGACCAGGATCTGGTCGTCGCAGACGAGGACCCGAATGGGTGCGGTCTCGGTCACGAGGGACTCCCGGCGGGTATGCGCGCCCGGACGACGAAGCCGCCGCCCGTGCGGGCGTCCGCGCTGAAGTCGCCGCCCAGGACGTCGACGCGCTCGCGGAGCCCCACGAGGCCCCGCCCGCTCCCGCCGGGGACCTTGGCCCGTGAGCCGGAACCGTCCGTGCTGACCTCCACGGTGATCTCTCTTTCGCTGTGCCGTACCTGGACCGACGTGTTGCTGCCATGGGCGTACTTGAGGGCGTTCGTCAGGGCCTCCTGTACGACCCGGTAGGCGACCAGGTCGGCGCTGCCGGTCGACGCCGCCGGTGTGCCCTGCTCGGTGAACTCCACCTCCTGCCCTGCCCGTCGGGTCTGTTCCACCAGGGTGAGGATCCGGCCGACGGTCGGCGTCCTGGCCTCGGCGCCGTGGTCCGGGTTGAGCAGGTCGAGCAGGTGCCGCAGGTCGGTGATGGCCCGGCGGCCGGTGTCGGTGACGGTGGCCAGGGTCTGGTCGAGCCGGTCGGGTGCGGCGGTCAGATAGCGGGCCGCCTCGGTCTGTACGACCATCGCCGTCACATGGTGGGTCACGATGTCGTGGAGCTCGCGGGCGATCCGGGTGCGTTCGGCGAGGCGGGTGTCCTCGGCGATCCGGAGGCGGCGTTCGGCCTCCAGGACGCGGGTGTGGCGCAGCCACGACCCGGCACCCCAGGCGAGGGCCATAGCCACGTAGAAGACGGTGAAGCCGGCCAGGCTCTCACCGGACCCGAACCGCAGGAGCACGACCGCCAGCGCCACGTACGCCACGGAGAGGACGACCACGGTCACGTGCCGATGCCGTTCCCGATGGGATCCCGCACTCAGCAGGGCGACGGGCAGCGCGGTACCCGCGAGCAGGTGGTAGCCGCCCAGTTGGTCCACGACGAAGCCGAGCACCACCAGCGAGAGAGCGACCAACGGCAACCGCCGGCGCACAGCGAGCGGAAGGCTCTGAAGACAGAGGGCCACGACGCCCAGCGCGTCGAGGGAGTGGTTCGGCATGCCGCCGAGCTCCGTACCGCGGTTGTAGAGCTCAGGCATGAGCGACCCGACGAGGAGGAGCAGCCCGAGGGGGAGATCGCGAACCGTGACATCCAACCGGCGCCACAGCTCCGGGAAACTCCGAACTTTGGTCACCGGGGAACTCTAGTGGTGGCGCCGGCCTCGACGACGCGCCGGCTGCGCCGGGGCACCACGTGGCCACGCCGGTGGGCCAGCCACATGAACGCCGCCGTCAGCAGCACGCCGAACAGCACCGAGTACACACTGCCCTCCGGGCCGAAGTCACCGCCGGTGATCAGCTTCGAGCCCGAGGTCGCGGAGTCGAGAATGCCCTGCGGGGTGTTGTTGCCCGAGACCTCGGTGCTGAAGATGCCGGATGCGGCGAAGTTCCAGCCGAAGTGCACGCCGAAGGGCAGCCACAGCGTGCGGGTGGCCGCGTACGCGGCGCCGAGCATGCCACCGGCCTCGACGGCGATGGCGATTGCGCCCCACAGGCTGGCGTTCGGGTTCAACAGGTGCATGAGGCCGAACAGGGCGCCGGTCAGCATCAGCGAGATCCAAGTGCCGCCGCGTTCCTCGACAATCCTGAACAGGATGCCCCGGAACACCAGTTCCTCCGTCATGGCGGCGGCCGCCATGAAGCCGATCAGCCCCATCGCGCCGGTGACCGAGCCGATACCGTTGACGTGGTAGTCGCCGAGGAAGGCCAGGTTCACGATGACGGCCCCGAACAGCGCGACGCCGATCAGCACCCCGCGTCCGGTGGCCGCCCTCGCGCCCTCCCGGGCCAGCTCGGTGACCGGACGGTGCTCGGTCCGTCCCACCACCCACCGGTAGGCCGGTACGGCGAGCGCCGCGACGAGAAGGCCGAGAACCAGCGTGAGCCACGGATTCCCGTCCACCGCGGCAACGCACTGACCGCCGATCATCCAGACCGCGACGACGGTCAACAGCTGCCAAACGACTCTCATGCGCACTCCTCTGCCGGCCCGCGGACTCTCCCCGCGGCTACGCTCCGACGCTACGGATCCGGCGGACAGGAGTCGTCACCGCGCGGTGGACACCTGCGTGTAGCTCGCACGGGGGACGGCCCGCCGCCAACAGGTCGTGGGCGGCGGGCCGTCCGGTCTGCTGTGCAGGCGCCCGTCAGGCAGCGGTCCGTTCCACCGGGATCCACAGCTGCGCGTCCGCCTGCGCCCCGTCGGGCGAGAGCCGGGTGCGCAGGATCTCGGGGCCCGGCCGGCTGCGGTACGGGTTGGACGGGAACCACTCGGTGAACACGTCCCGCCACAGGTACTGGAGGGCCTGCGGGAAAGCACCCGAGCTGTCGAAGACGGCCCAGGTGCCCGCCGCCACGGGGAGCGCGTCCATGTCCTCGGGGACGGGCGCCGAGCTCACCACCCCGTGGTAGTAGTCCAGTTCGGTGCCCTCGGCCCGGCCTTCGGCGAGGTCGTCACTGACCTGGACGATCCCCTCCGGCTCCTGGTCGGACAGGCTGCTGATGCGCCCCACGGTCTCCTTGTCGATGCTCCGGATGAACGCGGCGATCGCCGGGTTCACCCCCTCGTGCACCAGCGGAACGCGCGCCTTCCTCCCCACCACACAGAACCTCTCCTTCTCCACGATCCGGTATCGCATGCTGCTGGTCCCTTCGACGACGAGGCGGAAGGACATCCGGGGCTGGGACCGCAACGCGGCCCCGCTGCGTCTGGCCTCACCCGGACCGATGCCGTGCATGGCACGGAACGCCCGGGCGAACGCCTCGCCCGACGCGTAGCCGTACCGCACCGCGACATCCAGCAGCGTCCGCTCACCGGCCAGCACCTCGGCACCCGCGACCGTGAGCCGCCTGCGCCGGATGTACTCCGACAGCGGGATCCCGGCGAGTGCGGAGAACATCCGCCGCAGGTGGTACTCCGACGTCATGGCGGTCCTGGCCAGCTCGGCGACGTCGATGCGGTCGTCGAGACGGCGCTCGATACGGTCCATGGCCTCGTTCAGCCGTTCCAGCACCCGGGCCTCCTTCCCTTCCGCCCACCACGCTAGGAAACGACCACCCTGCCCCACCCGACATCCTGTGCCCGGTCCGGTCGGGTGCCGGCCCGTCACGCGAGTTCCTGCGGGTGACTGTCAGACCCGGCTGTCAGACTTCCGGCATGACCGATGCAGTGAAGGGCCCCGCAAGCTATTTCCCGTCGATCGAGCAGAAGTACGGCCGTCCCGTCGCGGAGTGGAAGGAGCTCATCCGCGCCTCGCCGCTGACGAAGCACATGGAGATCGTGAGCTGGCTCAAGTCCGAGCACGCGATGGGGCACGGCCATGCCAACGCGCTGGTCGCGCACACCCTCGCCGAGGACAAGTAGCCCTCGGGGGCCGGCACGATCCTGCTGTGGCAGGAGGCATCCGCCCTCCCCAACTACGTAGGGTCGGAGCATGACTTCCGATCTCGACCACGCCCTCGACCTCGACCTCGACCTCGACGCCTATCTCGCCCGCATCGGATGGAGCGGTGAGCGCAAGCCCACCGTGGCCGTGCTGCGCTCCGTGCATCGCGCGCATGCGTTCGGCATCCCGTTCGAGAACCTGGACCCCGTCCTCGACACCGTGCCCTCGCTCGCCCTCCCCGACCTGGAGGCGAAGCTCGTACGCAGCGAGCGCGGCGGCTACTGCTACGAGCACAACTCGTTGCTGACGGCCGCCCTGCGGGCCCTCGGCTTCGAGGTCACGCTGCTGTGCGCCCGGGTCGTGCTCGGCGCCGGGCCCGGGGACGTCCGGCCACGGACGCACATGCTGATGCGGGTCGGGGTGCCGGGCGAGGCGACGCCGTATCTCGCCGATGTCGGCTTCGGGGCCGTGGGCTCGCTGCTGGAGCCGATCCCGCTGGTCACGGGCGCCGAGCTGCACGACACCCCGCGCCACCACCGGCTCGTCCACCCGCCGCACGACGGGCCGCTGGAGCTGTGGGAGCTCCAGGCGGAGTCGGGCGACGGGGCGTGGCAGGGGCAGTACGCGTTCACGCTGGAGCCGTTCGAGGCGCCGGACTTCGAGGTCGTCAACTGGCACATCGCGACCAACCCGCGCTCGCCGTTCGCGCATCTGCTGTACGTCCAGCGCACCACTCCGGACGCCCATCTGTCGCTCGCCGGCCGCACGCTCGTGGTGACGGCCGCCGACGGCAAGCGGGAGGAGCGGGAGCTGGCGGACGCCGCGGAGACGGTCCGTGTCCTCGCGGACACGTTCGGGGTCCGGCTGCCGGAAGGCGCCCGGCTGCCCGAGTGACCGGTTCGGCGCCCGCGGGCCGCGGCGCGCCGTGGCGCATGTCACCCGGTCCGGTCCGTCCGTCCCCGTTCCACCCCATTCCAAGCCCCGGCCCGGCCCGCGCCCCGGGTTCCGACGGTCCGGGGGCGCGGGCGCATGGCGATGGAAGCCGGGGCGGCGGGCGGACGGACCCGGGTGGGTCAATGGGCGGGGAAAGGCCGGGCGGCCCGCGAAACACAGTCGTAAGCTCGCAGACATGCAGGTCATCCAGTCCACGAAGCTCGCCAACGTCTGTTACGAAATCCGGGGCCCCGTGCTCGAGGAGGCGATGCGGCTGGAAGCAGCAGGTCATCGCATCCTCAAGCTGAACACCGGCAACCCTGCCGCGTTCGGTTTCGAGTGCCCGCCGGAGATCCTCGAAGACGTTCTGCGCAACCTGTCCGGGGCGCACGGTTACGGCGACGCGAAGGGGCTGCTGTCCGCGCGGCGGGCGGTGATGCAGCACTACCAGACCAAGGGGATCGACCTCGATGTCGAGGACGTCTACCTGGGCAACGGCGTCTCCGAGCTGATCCAGATGTCGATGCAGGCGCTGCTCGACGACGGCGACGAGGTGCTCGTACCGGCCCCGGACTATCCGCTGTGGACGGCGTCCGTCTCGCTGGCCGGCGGCACGGCCGTGCACTACCGGTGCGACGAGCAGGCCGACTGGATGCCCGACCTCGCCGACATCGAGCGGAAGATCACCGACCGCACCAAGGCGATGGTGATCATCAACCCGAACAACCCGACGGGCGCCGTCTACGACGACGAGATGCTGCGCGGGCTGACGGAGATCGCCCGGCGGCACAACCTGGTCGTCTGCTCGGACGAGATCTACGACCGCATCCTGTACGACGGTGCGACGCACACGCCGACGGCGACGATCGCCCCCGACCTGATGGTGCTCACCTTCAACGGGCTGTCCAAGAACTACCGGGTGGCCGGGTTCCGCTCCGGCTGGCTGGCGGTCTGCGGGCCGAAGGCGCACGCCTCCTCGTACATCGAGGGGCTGACGATCCTGGCCAACATGCGGCTGTGCGCCAACATGCCCTCGCAGCACGCCGTGGCCACCGCGCTCGGCGGACGGCAGTCGATCAACGACCTGGTGCTGCCGGGCGGCCGGATCCTGGAGCAGCGGGACGTGGCGTACGACCTGCTGACGCAGATTCCGGGCGTGACCTGCGTGAAGCCGAAGGGGGCCCTGTACCTCTTCCCCCGGCTCGACCCCAAGGTCTACAAGATCAAGGACGACCGGCAGATGGTCCTGGACCTGCTGCGTGCCGAGAAGATCATGGTGGTGCAGGGGACGGGGTTCAACTGGCCGGAGCCCGATCACTTCCGGGTCGTGACACTGCCCTCGACGAAGGACCTGACGGACGCGATCGGCCGGATCGCCCGCTTCCTGGACGGATACGGGCAGGTGTAGCCCGACCAGACTCTCGAACACGGACAACTTTAGACTGAATCCAAGCTAGGATGGTTCCCACAGCACCACCAGGAGGCCATCCATGTACGAACCGATCCGCACCAAATCGGTCCACACACCGGCCGACCACGTCGGCGACTTCCCGCACCGCACCCGCGAGGAGGAGCTGGACATCCAGCTCGCCGGACACCTCGCCGCGCTGCTCGCGGTCACCGACGAGCTGGGGCTCGGCGAGGCGGGCGACCGCATCGCCGAACAGGTCGCCCGACTGCGCGGCGCACCGCCCGCCCGGCACGCCGGCCTGAGCGACGCGCCCGCGACCACCCTCCACCGCCGCGCCCACGCCCTCGCGGGCCGGGCCCTGGTGGTGGCGGCGTCCCGCGCCGACACCGTGGTCGCGATCCTCTCGGCCGAGCGTATGGACGCCCACACCGCAGCGGTCTCCGCCGCTGCCGCCGACTCCTCCGCCCCGTCGCGGCTGGTCGGCGCCCTCTGACGGCCCCGGTCCACGTGCCGTCGAGGCGTGTGGACCGGGTGCCACCCCCCGGCAAAAGGGAGCGGCCCCCGCAACCGCTGTCGGTTACGGGGGCCAGGGGCGTGTTCGTGCACGTCCCTACCGCGGCAGGCCGTTGACCCCACAGGTCAGGGCGGATGTCGGGAGCCGGGCCGCGGAGATCGAAGGGGCGGTCAGCCCAGGCGCTGGACCAGCGCGCGGTACTCGTCCCACAGTTCCTTCGGCGTGTGGTCACCGAAGGTGTTGAGGTGCTCGGGGACCAGCGCCGCCTCCTCGCGCCAGACCTCCTTGTCCACGTTGAGCAGGAAGTCCAGGTCGGACTCGGAGAGGTCCAGGCCCGCGGTGTCGATCGAGCCCTTGGCCGGCAGGATGCCGATCGGGGTCTCGACGCCTTCGGCCTTGCCCTCCAGGCGCTCGACGATCCACTTCAGGACGCGGCTGTTCTCGCCGAAGCCGGGCCAGACGAACTTGCCCGCCTCGTTCTTGCGGAACCAGTTCACGTAGTAGATCTTCGGCAGCTTCGACTGGTCCGGCTTGTCCGCACCGACCTTCAGCCAGTGGTTCATGTAGTCGCCCATGTTGTAGCCGCAGAACGGCAGCATGGCGAACGGGTCGCGGCGCAGCTCGCCGACCTTGCCCTCGGCGGCGGCGGTCTTCTCGGAGGCGACGTTGGCTCCGAGGAAGACGCCGTGCTGCCAGTTGAAGGACTCGGTGACCAGCGGGACGGCCGAGGCGCGGCGACCGCCGAAGAGGATGGCCGAGATCGGCACGCCCTTCGGGTCCTCCCACTCGGGGGCGATGATCGGGCACTGGCCGGCCGGCACGGTGAAGCGGGCGTTGGGGTGGGCGGCGGGCGTACCGGACTCGGGGGTCCAGTCGTTGCCCTTCCAGTCCGTGAGGTGCTTGGGGAGCTCCTCGGTCATGCCCTCCCACCAGACGTCACCGTCGTCGGTGAGCGCGACGTTGGTGAAGACGGAGTTGCCCCACATGGTCTTCATGGCGTTGGCGTTGGTGTGCTCGCCGGTGCCGGGCGCGACGCCGAAGAAGCCGGCCTCGGGGTTGATCGCGTAGAGGCGGCCGTCCTCGCCGAACCGCATCCAGGCGATGTCGTCGCCGATGGTCTCGACGGTCCAGCCGGAGATCGTGGGCTCCAGCATGGCGAGGTTCGTCTTGCCGCAGGCGCTGGGGAAGGCCGCCGCGACGTACTTGGACTCACCGCGCGGCGGCGTGAGCTTCAGGATCAGCATGTGCTCGGCGAGCCAGCCCTCGTCGCGCGCCATCACGGAGGCGATGCGCAGCGCGTAGCACTTCTTGCCGAGCAGGGCGTTGCCGCCGTAGCCGGAGCCGTAGGACCAGATCTCGCGGTCCTCGGGGAAGTGCGAGATGTACTTGGTGGAGTTGCAGGGCCACGGGACGTCCTCCTGGCCCTCCTCCAGGGGTGCGCCGAGCGTGTGGACGGCCTTGACGAAGAAGCCGTCGGCGCCGAGCTCGTCGAGGACGGCCTGGCCCATGCGCGTCATGGTGCGCATCGAGACGGCGACGTACGCGGAGTCGGTGATCTCGACGCCGATCGCGGAGAGCGGCGAGCCGACGGGGCCCATGCAGAAGGGGACGACGTACATGGTGCGGCCCCGCATGGAGCCGCGGAAGACGCCCTTGTCCCCCACGAAGATCTCCCGCATCTCGGCGGGGTCCTTCCAGTGGTTCGTCGGACCGGCGTCCTCCTCCTTCGCGGAGCAGATGAACGTCCGGGTCTCGACACGCGCGACATCGCTGGGGTCGGAGGCGGCGTAGTACGAGTTCGGGCGCTTGATCTCGTCGAGCTTGGTGAACGTGCCCTTGGCCACGAGCTCCCCGCACAGGCGCTCGTACTCGGCCTCGGAGCCGTCGCACCAGACCACTCGGTCCGGTTCGGTGAGGGCTGCGATCTCGTCGACCCAGGAGACGAGCTCCTGGTGGTTGGTGGGAACAGTGAAGGGAGCCGCGATGTCGCGCGCCACGATCGCTCCTTGATGAGGGTGTGTGTTTGGTAGGCCCCGTGGGGGCTGCGACCCGGATGCTTCTACCCCTTCGAATTCCCTGGCGCTCATCCGGTGCCGACCGCACTCATTTGATCATCCGACCGTTCCGCCCATATGTCCAGAGGGCCGCCCACGTGAGCATCGCCACTCGTATCCGCTACCTACGGTGGCGTAGGTACGATGCGGGAATGACTGCCGCCTCCGCCGCCGCACCCGAACCCGCCAAGCTGGAACCAGCCGGAACCGTCGATGTGGAGATCAAGCCACGCATGCGCGGCTGGCTGCACGCAGGGATGTTCCCGGCCGTCCTGATCGCGGGCATCGTGCTCATCGCCCTGGCGGACAGCACCCGCGGCCGGATCGCCTGCGCGATCTACATCGCGACCGCGTGCCTGCTCTTCGGCGTGAGCGCGATCTACCACCGCGGTACGTGGGGACCGCGCGGCGAGGCCGTGCTGCGCAGGCTCGACCACGCGAACATCTTCCTGATCATCGCGGGCACCTACACCCCGCTGACCCTGCTCCTGCTGCCCGAGTCCACCGGGACCCCGCTCCTGTGGGCGGTGTGGGCGGCGGCGGTCGCGGGCATCGCCTTCCGGGTCTTCTGGGTCGGCGCCCCGCGCTGGCTCTACACCCCCTGCTACATCGCGATGGGCTGGGCGGCGGTCTTCTTCCTGCCGGACTTCATGCGCACCGGCGGGATCGCGGTCCTGGTGCTCGTGGTCGTCGGCGGACTGCTCTACAGCGCCGGCGGTGTCATCTACGGCATCAAGCGCCCGAACCCCTCACCGCGCTTCTTCGGCTTCCACGAGGTCTTCCACTCACTGACCCTCGCGGCCTTCGTCGTCCACTACGTCGGCATCTCCCTGGTGGCCTACAACCACAACTGAGCGCCCGCACCGACCTCCGTTCACCAGGGCCGCAGCTTTCGAGCCGCGGCCCTTTCGCATGTCCGGGCACGGCCATGCCCGACAATGGCGACCATGGCCGCCACCCCCCGTATCCCCTCCTTCACCGCACCCGGCACACAGCCCCCGATGGGGCTGCGCGAGCGCAAGAAGCTCAAGACGCGGGTCGCGATCCGGCAGGCGACGTACCGCCTCATCCAGGAGCAGGGCTACGAGGCGACGACCATCGAGCAGATCGCGGAGGCGGCCGAGGTGTCGCCCAGCACGGTGTTCCGGTACTTCGCGACCAAGGAGGACATCGTCCTCACCGACGAGTACGACCCGATCATGGAGGCCGTGCTCCGCAGCCGCCCGCTGGACGAACCCCCACTGGAATCCCTGCGGTTGATGATGCGCGAGGCGCTGACGTCGTTCGTCACCGCGGAGGACGAGGAACTGCGCCGGCGCACCCGGCTGATGGTGGAGGTCCCCGCCATCCGGGCCCGGATGACGGAGACCATGTCGGACACGGCGAAGGTGCTCTCCCAGGTGCTCGCCGACCGCGCCGGCCGCAGCGCGGACGACCTGCAGATCCGGGTCTTCATCGCGGCGGTGCTGGGCGCGCTGCGCGAGGTCACGCTCTACTGGGGCGAGCACGGCCAGGAGGGCGACCTGATCACGATGATCGACGAGGCGCTGAACATGCTGGACGGCGGCCTGCGGCTGTGAACCTCAGCCCCCGGCGCCGCTGAGCGCGCGGGCCAGCTCCTGCGGGTCGGTGGTCGGCGCCTCGCAGACGAAGCGCCTGCACACATAGGCGGTGGGCACTCCGTCCAGCATCGGGCGTTCCGCCAGCAGCGGGAACTCCGACCCCGCCGTCTCCCCCGCCGCGACCACCGCACCGGGCGCTTGCCCCAGCAGGGCCGTACGGTGCAGCCGGCCGCCGACCGGCCCGGCGACCGCCACCTCGCGCGGTCCGTCGAGCAGCGCCTCGGCCACCGCGAGCCCCCAGCCGATGAACCGCGGCGCCCGCGGGCCCAGCGCCTTCACGACGCCCAACGCGCCTTCGGCAGCCGTGCGGTGGGGCTCCGAACCGGTGTAGGCGGCGTACGAGAGCAGTGCACCGGCCGCCGCCGTCCAGCCCGCCGGGGTCGCGCTGTCGGTGGGGTCCTGCGGGCGGCGGATCAGCTGCTCGGCGTCGTCCGCCGTGTCGTACAACTGCCCGCCCTCGCCGGTGAAGTGCTGGAGCACGATGTCCGTCAGGAAGCCGGCGAACTCCAGCCAGGCCCCCTCACCGGTGACGGCGGCCAGGGCCAGGAAGCCCTCCGCGACATCGGCGTAGTCCTCCAGCACCCCGTCGTGCGCTCCGGCGCGGCCGTCCTTCGAGGTGCGGACCAGCCGGGCGACGGGGCCCATGTGGAGCCGCACCAGCAGGTCCGCGGCCTCGGTGGCGCGCTCGATCAGGTCGGGCCGGTCGAAGTACGCCCCGGTCTCGGCGAGCGCGGCGATCGCCAGCCCGTTCCACGCCGCGACCACCTTGTCGTCCCGCCCGGGCCGCTCCCGCAGCTCACGGGCGGCGAGCAGCCGGGCCCGCACATCGGCGGCGCGGGCCTCGTCCGTGGCGTCCGCCACCGGGAGCTGGAGCACCGAGGAACCCTCCTCGAAGGTGCCCTCCTCGGTCACCGTGAAGAGCTCCGCGGCGAACACGGCGTCCTCCTCGCCCAGCGCCTCGCGCAGCTGCGCGGGCGTCCAGACGTAGTAGGCGCCCTCGACGTGCCTGCCGTCCGCGTCCTCGCTGTCGGCGTCGAGCGCGGAGGCGAAACCGCCCTCGGCCGTGCGCAGTTCGCGGACCATGAAGTCGGCGGTCTCCAGCGCTACCCGGCGGGCGAGCTCCGAACCGGTGGAGCGCCACAGATGGGCGTAGACGCGGCAAAGCAGCGCATTATCATAAAGCATCTTTTCGAAGTGCGGGACGACCCACTCGCGGTCCACCGAGTAGCGGGCGAACCCGCCGCCCAGCTGGTCGTACAGCCCGCCCCTGGCCATCGCTTCGCAGGTGTCGGCCGCCATCTGAAGTGCGCCGTCCGCCCCGGTGCGGGCATGGTGCCGCAGCAGGAACTCGATCGTCATCGACGGCGGGAACTTGGGCGCACCGCCGAAGCCGCCGTGCTTCTCGTCGTACTCGCGGGTGAGCCCGAGCAGCGCCTGCGCCGACTCCGCCTCTCCGGGCAGTCCTTCTCCGCCGTGCGCGAGGGTGCGCTCGGACAGATCGTGGACGATGCGCGAGGCGACCTCGCCGACCTCGTCCCGGCGGTCGGTCCAGGCCGCCGCCACGCCTTCGAGGACCTGACGGAACGACGGCAGACCGTGCCGGGACTCGGGCGGGAAGTAGGTACCGAAGTAGAACGGCTCCGCGTCCGCGGTGAGGAAGACGGTCATCGGCCAGCCGCCCTGGCCCGTCGCCGCCTGCACCGCCTCCATGTACACGGCGTCCACGTCCGGACGTTCCTCGCGGTCGACCTTGACGTTCACGAAGTGCTCGTTCATGTACGCCGCCGTGGCCTCGTCCTCGAAGGACTCGTGCGCCATGACGTGGCACCAGTGGCACGCCGAGTAGCCGACCGACAGCAGCACGGGCACGTCACGCCGCCGCGCTTCCTCGAAGGCCTCCGGCGTCCAGGGCCACCAGTCGACCGGATTGTCAGCGTGCTGAAGCAGATAAGGCGAGGTCACACCAGCCAACCGGTTCATGCGACCCAGCCTCTCACAGCGTCCATCCGTGCCGTGGAGACCGCACGGACTGCGCCCCGCCCGGCCGAACCGAGCCGGTACGGGAGTCCGGTCGCGCGCACCGTCAGGCGCGAGGGGCGGTCCTGGGCCTGAGGGCTTCGCTCATCGATGTGTCGCGCCAGTCCTCCAGGAGCTGGTGGAAGGCGACCGCGCCGTGCGGGTAGCCGCCCGGGCCGTTGGGGCGGCCGCGGCCTTCGCGGTTGTAGTAGCCGGGGGTGCACTCGGCGTGGAACCACTCGTGGTCGGGGGCGTCCGCGGCCAGGGTGGCGAGCCAGGCGTCCTCGGCCTCGCGGGACGGCTCGATGCACGCTCCCTCGCCTTCGGCGGCGGCGACGAGGGCGGCCGCGTGGACCGCCTGCTCGTCCAGGACGTGTGTGAAGTTCACGCTGCTGGCGTTCTGGAGGGGGCCCATCTGGATCAGGTTGGGGAAGCCGTGGCAGGTGAGGCCGTGGAGTGTGCGCGGGCCCCGCCCCGCCCAGGTGTGCAGCAGTTGGACGCCGTCCCGGCCGTGGACGGGGAGCTTGCCGGAGTGGATGCCGGAGGTCCCGACGTTGAACCCGGTGGCGAAGACGAGGCAGTCCAGTTCGTACGCCGTGCCGCCGACCACGACGCCGTGTGCGGTGACACGCTCGATGCCGTGGGTGTCCGCCGTGTCGACCAGGGTGACGTTGCCGCGGTTGAACGCCGGGTAGTACAGGTCCGAGAAGGTGGGGCGCTTGCAGGCGTAGCGGTACCAGGGCTTGAGCTTGTCGGCCGTCTCCGGGTCGGTGACGGTTCCCTCGACGCGCGTGCGGAGCTCGTTCATCTTGGCGGCGTCGGCCACCTCGTAGACGGCTTCGAAGGCCTCGCGGTCGCCCTGGCGCCGGAAGCTGGGCAGCAGCTTCTCCAGCAGGCCCGCCGATGCGGTCCAGGCGTCCGCTACGAGGTCCTGGTCCGCGCTCTCGCCGGAGACGATGCGGAGGTAGTTCTCACGCCGTTCGCGGGCCCAGCCCTCGCGGTCCGCCCCGACGTCCCCCGCGGTGGTGCGGCGGTTGGCCCGTACGTCCACGGTGGAGGGGGTGCGCTGGAAGACGTACAGATGTGCGGCGTCCTCGGCCAGCATCGGGATGACCTGGATGCCGGTGGCACCGGTGCCGACGATGCCCACGCGCTTGTCCGCGAGGCCGGTCATGCCGCCCTGGGGGGTGCCGCCGGTGTAGGCGTAGTCCCACCGGGAGGTGTGGAACGTGTGGCCCTCGAAGTCCTCGATGCCGGGTATCCCGGGGAGCTTCGGGTCGGTGAGGGTGCCGGTGGCGGTGACGACGTACGTCGCCCGGAAGGCGTCACCGCGATCCGTGGCCACGATCCACGTCTCCGTGGTCTCGTCCCACGTCAGAGCGGTGACTCCGGTGGAGAACAGCGCGTCCTCGTAGAGGTCGGACGTGCGCGCGATCCGCATCGCGTGGCGGCGGATCTCCTCACCGGGGGCGTACTTCCACTCCGGTACGTAGCCCGTCTCGTCGAGCATCGGCAGATAGACGTGCGACTCGATGTCGCAGTGGACACCCGGGTACCGGTTCCAGTACCAGGTGCCCCCGAAGTCGCCGCCCTTCTCGATGATCCGGATGCGATCCACCCCCTGCTGCCGCATCCGCGCACCGGCGAGGATGCCGCCGAACCCGCCACCGATCACGGCGACGTCGACGGTGTCCTGGAGGGGGGCGCGTTCCACGCCCTCCGTGTACGGGTCGGCGGCGTAGTAGCCGAACTCGGCGTCGGCGTCGCGGTATTGGGCGGCGCCGTCGGGGCGGACACGCCGCTCGCGTTCGAGGCGGTAGCGCTTGCGCAGCGCGTCGAGCTCGTGGGGGGACGGTTCGTGAGGGTTCGTCATGTGGGGGCTCGCTCCTCGGCGGTGGGGCCGCCCGGTCCGAGCGGCCGTCCGCTACGGTAACAAGGACCGGACAACACTGTCCGGTTGAGTTCCGGCGGGGCGATGCCATTCGGCCAGGGCACGTTCGTGCCTCCGGTGCGTCATACGGCGCCTTCTGCGGAACCCTCGCAGCGGACAGGAAGAGTGATTCCATGCAGCGACATTCGGCCCGGCCCCTGGCCGCGCTCGCCACGATCGGCACGCTGGTCCTCACCGGTTGCGGCACAGAGAGCGCGAACGCCGGGGCGGAGGCGGCGAGTTCCACCGGCGCGGGCAGGACCATCCACGCGCAGAAGTTCATGCGGCTGACCCAGGTGCACGACGAGACCGGTATGACGCTGTTGGAGGGGCCCACGTTCGGCAAGGACGGCGGGCTCTTCGTCGTCGACGTCACGGCCCCCGAGGGCGAACCCAAGGTCATGCGGGTCAATGTCGGAAAGAAGACCCTCCGGTCGGTCCACACCGACGGCCGGGGGACCTACACCTCCGCGCAGTTCAGCCCGTACGACGGCCGGCTCTACCTCAGCGACTTCTCCCACGGCGAGATCGTGAGCCTGGCCCCCGGCGGCGGAGACAAGCGGACGTTCTTCTCCGGCGAGGTCGACGGGGCGCAGATGAACCCCGACGACATCGCCTTCGACGAGGCGGGCAATCTGTACGTCAGCGACACACGCGGCCTGTCCGAGAACGAGGCGCACGGGCGGGTGGTACGGATCAGCCGCGACGGCACGAAGGCCACCGTCCTGGCCAAGGACCTCGCCGCGCCGAACGGGATCTCGTTCGACCTGGACGACCGCGGGCTGTGGTTCAGCGAGCTGACCGAGGACCGGATCTCCTACCTGCGCCTGGACGGGGAGGGGAAGGTGACCTCCCGTCACACCGCCATCCGCGTCGACGGCGGGATCGCCCAGACCGACTCGATCGCCGTGGACGCCGACGGCAACCTCTACCAGGGGCTGCACGGCCGGCCCGCGATGGCGGTGTACGACCGGCACGGCGAGCGGCTGGCGACGGTGGAACTGCCCTCGCGGACCGAGGGTCTGGAGTCGGCGACCAACGTGGCCATCACGCCCGGCGGGACCAAGGCGTACATGACCGTGAGCGGCCCCGACGGCGGGTATCTGTACACCTTCGACGCACTCGCCGAAGGCATCCGGCAGTCCAACGGCGGCTGACCCCGGACGCCGCTCAACCGCCGTAGGACCGCACCGGTCCGACGTCCACGCCCAGCAGCCGCCACGCGGCCAGCGCCCGCTGTTCCCGCTCCTGGTGGGTGGCGCCGGTGATGGCGGCGGAGGCCATGGCGACCGAGAGCATGAGGTCGTCCGCGGCGGCGATCCGGTGGCCGTCGGGCAGGTGCCGTCGCAGGGCGCTCTCGACGCGTGCGGACAGGGCCAGAGCGTGGGCGCGGATGCCGTACCGGTCGCCCGCCCGGACGGCGTGTAAAAGACCGATGAAGGCCGCCGACTCCGCGAGGTGCCAGGTCAGCACCCCGAGAACATCGGCGAAGGTCATGCCTTCGGCGTCGGCCGCCTGCTCGATCTGCCGCACGTTCTCCTCCAGGACCGCGGCCACGGCGGCGGTCCGGTCCGGGAAGTGCCGGTAGAGGACGCCCTGCCCGACCCCGGCCCTGCGGGCGATCGCGGACAGCGGCGCCTCAAGACCGTGCTCCGAGAAGACCTCACGGGCGGCGGCGACGAGAGCGGCCCGGTTGCGGGCGGCCGCCTTCGGCCCGTCGTTCGCGGGCCGCCGCCCCTCCTGCCCGGTGTGCTCCATCACCCCGGAAGCGTACCGGCCGGGCCTGCGCGGCCTCCCCCGCTCCGCGGGCCCCGCCACCGCCGTTCGTCCGCGTGACGACGGGCGGACGGGCGGCGGACGGGTGGCGGACGGGCGGGCAGATGGCGGGCAGGCAGTGGCGGGCAGGCGGCCGGCTGCGCCGAGGTCAGGCGCGCTTGCGGCGCCGGCCCAGCACGATCACGCCGCCGACGACGACCAGAGCGACTCCGCCCGCGACCAGCGGAAGCGTGCCGGGGCCGGCGCCGGTGGCGGCGAGATCGGCGGAGTCGCCGGCGGCGGCCGGTGCCGCGTCGCCGCTCTGCGCCTCAGTGCCGGAACCGGCGGCGGGGACGGGGGCTGCGGACGCGCCGTCACCGGCGTCGGTGTCCGAGGCGGTGTGCTCCGGGTTCACGGCCTTCTTCGTGCTGTCGTCGGACACCTCGGCGGCCAGGCTCTCGCCGTTCAGGGCGACCTTGACGGTGGCCTTGCCGTCCCCGGAGGACAGGACCTTCAGGGAGACCTTGCTCGCCTTGTCGGTGAGGGCCGTGACGGCGTCCGCGTCGGCCGGGGCGGAGTTGCCGGCGGTCTCGTTCTCCTCGGTCAGGTCGATGAGCGAGGAGGACCCGTAGGCGTCCTTGGGCACCCGGTAGGCGTGGACGCCCTCGATCCGGCCGTCCACGGTTCCCGCCGCGTGGCGGTACTCGACGACGAGCCGGTCCTCGCCCATCGGGATGTCGAGGGCGCGCGTTCCGCTGCCCTCGCCGTGCAGGGAACGCAGGGTGTACGTACCCGACTTGGCGACCTTGACGGCCTCGCTGCCGGAAAGCCATCCGGCGCGGATCAGTTCGGGTGCGGAGAAGCCGGCCGCCGGGCCGCCCCCGCCCATGATCGACTTGGCGCTGGTGCCGTCGTCCTTGCAGTTGACCAGGTCGCCGTCGGTGCACATCGCCCGGCCCTGGTGGCCGAAGCCCTGGTTGTGGCCGAGCTCGTGGCCGACGACTCCCAGTCCGCTGGCGGTGCCGTACAGGTTGATCCAGCTGTACGGGCCGGGGACCGTGGCCAGGCCGGCCCAGGCGCAGCCGGTCTTCTGCGCGGGGAAGACCATCGACAGGCTGTCGTAGTCCTCGCCCCGCACCAGACCCTGCTTGGCGAGGGCTTCCTGGGTCAGCGTGTTGATCTTGCCGTGGTTGCAGCCCGCGGCGGTCAGCGGCAGCGTGACGGGCCCGGCCATCTGCCCCTTGACGGCCGGTACGTAGGCGAACTTCCCGCGCGACATCTCCTTGAAGAACGAGGCGACCGAGTCCGTCTTCGTCCCGAAGTACGTGTCCGGCGTGCTCGCCTTCACCTGGTCCGGGTGCTGGAAGGTGCTGTCGCTGAACTCGACCAGGACGGGGAGGATCTTCTTCTTCACCGGGGCATCGTCCGCGTGCGCCGTGGCGGGGACGATGCCCCCGGCGAGCGCGGCAACGCCGCAGACCAGAGCGATGCGGCCAAGAGCGGATGTCTTCATGAGGTCCTTTTTCCTTCGGAAGTGCTTCCGAAGGAAAAGAGGAAGCCGTCCGTCCGGCATCCCGCGACTTTGCCGATCCTTTACCTGGGGTGCGGCAGGTCCTACTGCTCCCCCAGGAACGCGGGCTCGAAGCGGAACCTCATGGAGTCGGAGCCGTAGTAGTAGCGCGTGGTCCCGAGCGCCGGCCCGTGCGCCTGGCCCTTGTCCGCCTTCGCCCACTCGACCAGGCCCAGATACCGCGTACCACCGCCGTCACGCAGGGCGGCCTCGCCCGTGGCGGAGTCCGTCCACAGGTTCCACAGCTGGGTCTCCCGGGAGGCCTCGCACCCCGACTGGGTCACCTCCGCGTGGTCCTCCGTACTACCGGAGCGCGTCAGGCACAGCCCGGTCGCCTCGTTGCGCACCTGGGCGCGCGCCCGGTCGCCCCGGAACGGCTCCAGGAGCACCCACCGCTGGTACGACCCGCCGTCGCACGCGGCCTCCACCGGCCGCGCACCGGTCCGGGTGGTACCACCGGGGATCTCCATGCAGGCACCGGTCGACACGAAGCGCAGCCTGCTGGGCCCGCCGACGGCGTCCGCGGCGGGCGCCGCCGCCCTGGTGGTCCCGGCAGCCGCGGAGGAGGGGGCCGCGGAGGAGGGGGCCGCGGACGGACCCCGGGTGACAGGCGGGACCATGGACGGGGCCGGCGACGGGCTCACGGTGGAGGAGGGCGCCGCAGGGGCCGCGGCGGGCGTGTCGCGCGCGGCGGGCGGCCGCGCCTCCGGCTCACCACCGCCCGGCCACAGCAGCCATCCCCCGAGCAGGGCGGCCGACGCGGCCACGGCGAGCACGGCGGCCTTCGCGCCGACGGCCCCCGCGCCCGCTCCCCCGGCCGGCGCGGTGCCGGCCGTCACCGTCGCCGCGGCCGCACGCGCCTCGATGTAGGCCGGAGCGCCGAACAGCAGGACCGCTGCCGGAAGCACCGCGCGCAGCCGCTGGTTGAGGTCCATCAGCTCCCGGGCCGCCGCACGGCAGCGGCCGCAGTGCTCCAGGTGCCGGTCGAGGTAGGTGTCCCTGCGCGGGCGGACACGCCGCACCGAGGCGGCCAGCCGGGCACTGCACCGCCGGCACTCCTCGTCGGCCGCGCCCTGCCCGGCATGGGCGGCGAGATACGCCTCCCGCAGCCCCTCCCGGGCGCGGGCAGTCAGGGAGGCCACCCCGCTGGGGGTGAGCCCCAGCATGACTCCCACCTTCGCCGCGGGTTCCTCCTCCACCACGGAGTGCCAGAGCACCGCCTTCCAGCGCTCGGGCAGCGACCGGAAGGCATGGGCCACGACGCCGCCGTTCTCCGCCCGCACCACCCGCTCCTCACCGGTCTCCTCACGGCTCGCCCGGTCCGGACCGCCGCGCTGCGCCGCCGCGTCCAGCCACGACCCGAAACCAGGGGTGAGATCGACCCGGCGGGCGCCTTCGGCCCAGTCGGCTGCGGTGCGGCGTACGACGGTCAGGAGGTAGGGGCGCCACGCGTCGACAGGGCCCTTGCCGTCGAGGACCGTCTGGACGGTGCGCGCGAACGCCTCCGAGGCGAGGTCCTCCGCAGTGTGCGGGTCGCGGCAGCAGGCGCGGGCGTACATCAGGACGGCGGGAGCGTGGCGCCGGTAGAGCTCGGCCGTCGCCCCGGCGTCGCCGCCCGCGCGTATCGCGGCCGTCAGAGCAGCGTCGGACCGCTCGCCGTGTCCGCCGCCCGCCGGATACCGGGGCTCGGACCGCTCACCGTGTCCGCCGCCCGCCGCGTGCCGGGGCCCGGACCGCTCACCGTGTCCGCCGCCCGCCGCGTGCCGGGGCCCGTCGGATTCGGCGGCGGCGAACCCGTCGGCCGGTTCGCCGTTGCCGCGGTCGGTCATGATCCTGCGCTCCGCTTCCTCCATGGGACTGTCGGCGCAGTCTCGCAGACTCCCTGTTGCGCACCGGTCCCAGGCAGGAGACTGGTGGTTCGTGCGGCCGGACGCGAACCGGCCGAGAAGGCAGGAACCGAGGGGGATCTATGCGGATGCGGGACAGCCATCGGGCGGAAGCCGAACGGCTGTTGGCACGGGCCGTGGAGGAAGAGGTGCGCCGCTCGGGCGGCCGCACCGACCCCGGCACGCTGCTGGCACGCGGCCGCGCCGCGCTCGACTCGCTGGCGGCCGGGGCGGGCGAGGAGTACGCCGCGTACACCCAGGCACTCGACGCCGCGGATGCCGGGCAGCAGTCACTGGCCCAGCGGTTCAGCCGGGCAACGCTGACAACACCGTTACTCGTTACGGGAGTTGCCGCAGCGGCGGCCTTCGGCGCGGACGTGGCGCTCGGCACGGCATCCGGCCTGGCGCTCGGCGCCGGCGCCGTCGTCGCGGTCGCGGGCACCACCGCCACCGTCGTCAAGGTCACCGCCTCGCACTGGCCGGCCGCGCACCGCCGGGCCGGAGCTCTCGGGCAGCCGGGCGGCACGGAGCAGCTGCGCCTCCAGTGGCTGACGGCTCTGGAGGTACGGGGCATCCGCCCGTTCGTCGACCAGCAGCGCATGCTGACCGCCTCGTCCCGCACCCCGGCGAAGAAGAAGGCCGCCGCGGACCGGTCCGCACCGCAGTTGCGCGGCGCGGACCGCAGCGCGGCGGCCCGTATGCGCTCGCTCCTGGAGCAGTCGTTCAGCCATCTGCCCACCGTTGAGGGTGAGTTCGCGGGACGCCGGGCCGAGCTGGCCAGGATCGCCCAGTGGGTGCAGGCGGCCCGCGCGTCGACGGAGACGAAGCCGACGGTCGTCGTACTGCACGGACCTCCGGGCGCCGGGCGCACCACCCTGGCCGTGCGGGCGGCGCACAGCCTGAAGGACCAGTTCCGGGGCGCGTGCGTGGTCGATCTGCGCGGCGGCGCGGACGACGAGCCGCCGCTGCCGACCCGGGACGCGCTGCTGCATCTGCTGAACCGGCTCGGCGCCCCCCGCGAACAGCTGCTGTTCCGCGACAGCTCGTCCGCCGAGCAGCAGGTGCGCCGGCTCAGCGAGCTGTACCACCAGCACCTGACCGGCACCCCGGTGACGGTCGTCCTCGACGACGCGAGCGACGCCGAGCAGGTCCGCACCCTGATCCCGGAGCGCTCGGACAGCCTGGTGCTGGTCACCGCCCGCGAGCCGCTCGACCTGCCGGAGTCCCTGCCGGCCCGGGTGCATCAGCTGGAGGTCGGGGCGCTGGACGCGGCGGGCGCGGAGGAGCTACTGCGCGAGGCGTCCCAGGAGGACGGGCAGGGCCCGTACGACTACCCGTCGAGCGAGGCGATCACCGAGCTGTGCGGCGGCCTGCCGCTGGCCCTGCGGATCGCGGGCTCCTCGCTCGGGGAGCGCACCCCGAGCACGCTGGCCGCCGACCTGGCCGCGTACGGGCCGGTCCCACCGGTCGAGCGGGCCCTGTGGCTGCGCTACACCGACCAGTCCGAGCAGGCCCGGCGGCTGCTGCGCAGGCTCGCGCTGGCCGGTCGTGCCAGCCTGGGCGCCGCCGCTGCCGCAGCGCTCCTGTCGGCCGACGAGCAGGAGGCCGGGCGGCTGCTGACCGCCCTGTCCGGGGCCGGTCTGCTGGACCACGTGCGCGGCTCGCGCTACCGCCTGCACGATCTCGTACGGGGCTTCGCCCTGGCCCGGCTGAACGACGAGGAGGTGGCCGCGGACCGCACGGCCGCACAGGAACGGCTCATCGCGAACTACGCCGAACTGGCGGGCTCGGTGATCCGCATGGTCGACGGCAAGATGTCCACCCGGGCCGGCCAGTTCGGGCCGCACGGGTTCGGCTCGCTCGACGCGGCGCTGCGCTGGCTGGACGACGAGTCGAGCTTCATCACGTCCGCGCTGCGGCACAGCGAGGGCGTCGACCAGGGCGCGGTGCTCGATCTGCTGGGCGCGCTCTGCGACTACTGCCTGCTGCGCGGCGACCTCTACCGGCTGGGCGAGATCAGTGAGTTGACGCAGGCGATCGACCAGGGGCTGCTGGAGCGGTCGGTGCAGTGGCGGACCGGTATCGCGGCCCGTCAGCTCGGCGAGCTCGACAAGGCCCGCACCACGCTGTCGTCCGTCGTCGGCCTGTACCGCGAGGCGCAGAACGACTCCGGTACGGCGCTGGCGCTGTGCTCGCTCGGCATCACCCTGCACCACCAGGGCAACCTGACGGAGGCGGCGGCGCGGCTGCGCGAGGCGATCGAGCTGCAGTCCTCGGCGGCCCAGGCGGAGGACCGGGCCTGGTCGCTGCACGCGCTGGCCGCGGTGGAGCGCGACCGGGCCCACCTGGCCGAGGCGCTGGAGCTGCTGGACACGGCGCTGGTCCTGCACCGCGAGGGCGAGTCGCTGCACGGGGAGGCGTGGACGCAGTTCCAGCTGGGTCAGGTGCTCCTGCGGATGGGCGATGTGGAGCGGGCCGAGACCGCGCTGCGCACCGCCCTGGATCTGTACGGGCGGACCCGGGACGAGCGGGGCGAGGCGTGGGCGCTGACCCAGCTGGCCCGGGCCCGGCTGCTGGACGGCGATCCGGCCCCCGCGGTCGAGCAGCTGAACGCGGCCCTGGCCCGTCACCGCGACAGCGAGGACGCGCGGGGCGAGGCGTGGACGCTCTACTACCTGGGCCAGGCGCTGGAGGAGGCCGGCGACACCGATCAGGCGGTACGTCAGCTGGAGCGGGCCCGCACGATGTTCTCGCGGATGCGGGACGTGTACGGGCTGGCCTGCGCCCGCCACCACTCGGGGCGCGTCACCCGCGACCAGCGGGCCGCGCAGACGGGCAACCTGCGCAATTCGGGGTTCGCGCGCCAGCTGCTGGTCGACGCGCGGGCCGACTTCCGGCGCATCGGGGTCGCTCACGGGGAGGCCTGGACGGCTCTGGAGCTGGCCCTGATCGACGCGGGGAACCAGCGTGCGCCGCAGGCCCTGGAGCTGTGCGGTGAGGCGGCCGTGCTGTTCGACTCGTACGGCGATGCGCGGGGTGCGGACTGGGCCCGGTTCCTGCGCTGCACGCTGCTGCCGTACGCCTCGCCGGGCGGCGTCGAGGTGGGCACGGTGGTGGCCCAGCAGGAGCTGGCCGACCTGGTCGAGGCCGGCCATCCGACACGGGACGCGAAGCTGGAGGACTGCGCGGAGGCGTTCCGGGTGGTCCTGAACCGGGGTGTGGAACTGGAGTACGGCTGGCAGGCATGGCGCCTGGGCCTGACCCCGACCCGGCAGGCCCGGGAAATCATGGGCGTACCGGTACCGGCGAGGCCGTGAGAGCGGGACGACGGACGGCACCGGGGGCCGCGGGGGCCGTGCCCTCGTTCGTCTCCCCCGGGCCGCCGGACGCCCCTGTCGCTGCCATGATGACGTGGGCGGGAGTGGTACCCGCCGTGCCCGAGCCAGAGAGCCAGAGGAGCGAGATGTCCCGGACGGACCCGCTGATCCAGGTCGACGAACTGCGCGCACTCCTCGCGGACGCGGCGCCGCCCACCGTGGTCGACCTCCGCTGGGGCGGGCAGGGCCCGACGCCCGAGCAGCGCTACCTGGCCGGCCACCTCCCCGGAGCCGTCCGCGCCGACCTGGACGCCGACCTGGCCGCACCGCCCGGCCCCCGGGGGCGCCACCCCCTGCCGGACACCGAGGCGTTCCTGGCGGCGGCACGGCGGCTGGGCATCGACCAGGACCGGCCCGTGGTGGTCTACGACCAGCGGGACGCGACCATCTCCGCCCGCCTGTGGTGGATGCTGCGCCACTACGGCCACCCCGCGGTTCGCGTCCTGGACGGCGGCTACGAGGCGTGGGTGCGGGCCGGAGCGCCGGTGGAGACCGGGCCGGGCGCACCCGTCGCCCCGGGCGGGTTCGCCGGCGTGCCCGGCGGCATGCCGGTGCTGGCGGTAGACGAGGTCCCGGACGCGGCCGCCAAGGGCTTTCTGCTCGACTCGCGGCTCCCGGAGCGCTTCCGCGGCGAGGTCGAGCCCCTGGACCCCGTCGCAGGTCACATCCCCGGCGCGCTCTCCGCGCCCACCTTCGACAACAGCGCCCCGGACGGACGGCTGCGCACCCCTGAGGAGCTGCGCAACCGCTTCGCCGGCCTCGGCCTCACCCACGACCGGCCGGTGGCCGCCTACTGCGGGTCGGGGGTGACCGCCGCGCACCAGGTCCTGGCCCTGCGGCTGGCGGGCTTCGACGCGGCGCTGTACGCCGGCTCGTGGAGCGAGTGGGTCGCCGACCCGGCCCGGCCGGTGGCCACGGGCGCCTGAGCGCGACGGCCGTCCGAGCCTCGACGGCCGCGTTTCGGGGCGGGGTGGTGCCGGGTGCCCGGTACCACCCCGCCCCGCCTCCTGCTACTTCCGCTTCGCGGAACCCGCAGGCTGCGCCACGCCTTCTGCGGTGGCGGCCGGATCGGGTGCCTCCTCGAAGTCGACCTTGCCCATGTGCCGGTTCATGGACTTCATCAGCAGCCACACGCCCACGGCGAGCGCTGCGAAGACGATGAAGCCGAGGACCCCGGGGGTCACCTTGTTCTTGTCCAGTTCCTCGGCGAGCGGGACGAGGTGCGTCAGTGCCTGAGTCGCGTACATATCAGGCATTGTCGCGGATGCCCGCGAAGAGGTCGCTCTCGGGGAGGGAGGTATCGACGAGAGACTTCGCCAGCTCGTACTCCTCGGTCGGCCAGACCTCCCGCTGGATGTCCATCGGAACCCGGAACCAGCCGCCCTCCGGGTCGATCTGCGTCGCGTGCGCGATCAGCGCCTTGTCGCGGATCTCATAGAAGTCCGCGCACGGAACATGCGTGGTCAGCGTGCGTTCGGCGCGCTCGAACTCCTTCCAGCGCTCCAGCCAGTCCCCGTACGGCGACTCCAGGCCGCGAGCCAGCAGCGCCTCGTGCAGGGCGACCGTGCGCGGCTTGTTGAAGCCCTGGTTGTAGTAGAGCTTCTGCGGCGTCCAGGCGGGACCGAACTCCGCCTCGGGGAACTTCTCGGTGTCCGCCGCCCCCTCGAAGGCGATCATCGAGATCGTGTGGGTCATGATGTGGTCGGGGTGCGGGTAGCCCCCGTTCTCGTCGTACGTGGTGATGACCTGCGGCCGGAACGCGCGGATCTTCGCGACGAGGCGCCCGGCGGCGACGGTCTCGTCCTCCAGCGCGAAGCAGCCCTCGGGCAGCGGCGGCAGCGGGTCGCCCTCGGGCAGACCCGAGTCGACGAAGCCGAGCCACTCCTGCTTGACGCCCAGGATCGCCCGGGCCTCGTCCATCTCCTTCTTGCGCACCTCGTGGATGTTCTCCTCGATGTACGCGTCGCCCTGGAGTTTCGGGTTGAGGATGGAGCCGCGCTCGCCTCCCGTGCAGGTCACGACCAGCACGTCCACCCCCTCGGACACATACTTGGCCATGGTGGCCGCGCCCTTGCTCGACTCGTCGTCGGGGTGGGCGTGTACGGCCATCAGTCGAAGCTGCTCAGTCAAGACTCGATCCTCAGTGATTGGTCGCGAAGTGCAACTTCTATAGTGACCGAACCGGGGGGTGGAAAATTCCTCGATCTCCGGTACGGGAGGAACGATCATGACGGCGGTGCGCGAGGCGCTTCCCGAGAACCGTTACGGCCGCTCGGCGGACCAACGCGCGGACCGCAAGCTCAAGATCATCGGCTCGGTCCTCGGCGTCGTCCTGCTGGGCGTTATCGGCTGGATCGGTTTCGGCTATGTGAGCGGCCAGGGCCTCAGCGCCGAGATGATCAAGTTCAAGGTCGTCTCGGACGACCGCGTAGAGGTGCACCTGGAGGTCCGCAAGGACCGGGACGCCAAGGGCTACTGCACGCTCCGCTCGCTGAGCGAGGACAGTTCGGAGGTGGCCCGCAAGGACTTCCGCTTCGACGAGGACACCGACCGGATCGACCAGGTCCTCACGCTGCGTACGACGTCCAGGGCGACCGCCGTCGAGTTGCTGGGGTGCACGGGCGACGACGGGGCGTAGCGTTGACCGCCGCACGGGTGACGTGAGCGACTCCTAGCGGCTCTGACCTGCGGTTCGACACTCTCGACCGTTTACCTCCTCCCCCTTTCTCCGGCGAATTGTTAGGCTCGTGGTTTCGCCCACCCGTGGAAGCGCATGCTTCGGGGTAGGGCGATGCTTTGTATTCCCAGTACCGACGAGGAGCACCCTGTGACCCAGACCAGCGAAAACGTCACCTGGCTCACGCCGGAGGCGTACAGCCAGCTCAAGGCCGAGCTGGAGCACCTGTCTGGTCCCGCGCGCACGGAGATCGCCGTCAAGATCGCGGCGGCCCGTGAGGAAGGCGACCTGCGCGAGAACGGCGGGTACCACGCGGCCAAGGAGGAGCAGGGCAAGATGGAGCTCCGGGTGCGCCAGCTGACCCAGCTCCTGGAGCACGCGAAGGTCGGCGAG
Source organism: Streptomyces sp. NPDC050422 (assembly GCF_044458665.1). Taxonomy (NCBI): domain Bacteria; kingdom Bacillati; phylum Actinomycetota; class Actinomycetes; order Kitasatosporales; family Streptomycetaceae; genus Streptomyces; species Streptomyces sp. NPDC050422. Next base: position 268,783 of record NZ_JBITIE010000008.1, on the reverse strand, counting down.
GCACCGGCCGACGACGGCGTGGTCGAGCCCGGCATGGTCGTGACGATCGCCTTCGACGGCGATGACGACGACACGACGACCTTCCTCCTGGCCTCCCGCGAGTATGCGAGCGCGGACATCGAGACCTACTCGCCGCAGTCCCCGCTGGGCGTGGGAGTGAACGGCAAGCGGATGGGCGAGAGCGCGGACTACGAGCTGCCGAACGGCAAGACCGCCACGGTCAAGATCCTTTCGGCGAAGCCGTACTCCGGCTGATCCCGCACACTCCATGAGAGAGCCCCGGCCGCATGCGGCCGGGGCTCAGTGCTGTGCTCAGACGGTGACCGAGCGGTACTTGCGGACCGCCAGGGTCCGGAAGACCACGACGATCAGTACGGACCAGATCAGCGAGGCCCAGACGGGATGCTGCATCGGCCAGGCGTCGGACGTCGAGACGCCCGGGTTCCCGAAGAGCACCCGGCACGCCTGGACGGTCGCGCTGAACGGGTTCCAGTCGGCGATCGGCTGGAGCCAGCCCGCCATCTGGCTGGAGTCCACGAAGGCGTTGGAGATGAACGTCACCGGGAACAGCCAGATCAGCCCGCCCGAGGTGGCCGCCTCGGGGGTGCGGACGGACAGGCCGATCAGCGCGCCGATCCAGGAGAAGGCGTATCCGAGCAGCAGGAGCAGTCCGAAGGCGCCCAGTGCCTTGGGAACGCCCTCGTGGATGCGCCAGCCGACGAGCAGGGCGACGATCGTGAGCACCAGCACGGTGAACGTGGTCTGGACGAGGTCGGCCAGCGTGCGGCCGGTGAGCACCGCACCGCGCGCCATGGGCAGCGAGCGGAACCGGTCGACGAGCCCCTTGTGCATGTCGTCGGCGATCCCGGCGCCCGCCCCGGCCGTGGCAAAGGTGACGGTCTGCGCGAAGATCCCGGCCATCAGGAAGTTCCGGTAGACGACGGGGTCCGTCGATCCGCCGATGTTCATGGAGCCGCCGAAGACGTAACTGAACAGCACCACGAACATGATGGGCTGAATGAGCCCGAAAAGGACCACTTCGGGAATCCTGGTCATGCGGATCAGGTTCCGACGGGCCATGACAAGCGAATCGCGGGCGGACTGACCGATGCCGCCGGCGCCGCGGGGCGCGGGCGGTGCGGTCGTCCCGGCAACGGCACTCACTTCTCTGCCTCCGTCCTGGCGGCGGTCGCCGCGTCCGTCCCGTTCTCGTCGGTCTTCTCCTGCTCGGCCGCGTGGCCGGTGAGGGAGATGAACACGTCGTCGAGGGTGGGGCGGCGCAGCCCGATGTCGTCGATCTCCACGCCGCGGGCGTCGAGGTCGCGGATGACCTCGGCGAGCAGCTTGGCGCCGCCGTTGACCGGAACGGTCAGTTTGCGCATGTGCGGTACGACGGCGACCTCGCCCTTGCCCAGGTGGGCGAGGACCTCGCGGGCCGGGTCGATCTGGTCGCGCTGCTGGACGACGACCTCGACGCGTTCGCCGCCGGTGCGGGCCTTGAGCTGGTCGGAGGTGCCGCGGGCGATGACGAGGCCGTGGTCGATCACGCAGATGTCGTGGGCGAGGCGGTCGGCCTCCTCCAGGTACTGCGTGGTGAGCAGCAGGGTCGTGCCGCCGGCGACGAGTTCCTCGATGACGTCCCAGAGCTGCTGCCGGTTGCGGGGGTCGAGGCCGGTGGTCGGCTCGTCCATGAACATGACCGGCGGGGAGACGACGAGCGCCGCCGCGAGGTCGAGGCGGCGGCGCATGCCGCCGGAGTAGGTCTTGGCGGTGCGGTCGGCCGCGTCGGCGAGGTTGAAGCGCTCCAGGAGTTCCGTCGCCCGGGCCTTCGCATCGCGGGACGACATCTGGTAGAGCTGGCCGACCATCCGCAGGTTCTCGCGGCCGGTCAGGTATTCGTCGACGGCGGCGAACTGGCCGGAGAGCCCGATCGAGCGCCGCACCTCGTTGGGTTTCTTCAGTACGTCGATGCCCGCGACGAAGGCGCTGCCGCTGTCGGGTCTGAGCAGCGTCGTCAGGACGCGTACGGCGGTCGTCTTGCCGGCCCCGTTGGGGCCGAGAAGTCCGAGGACGGTGCCTTGCGGCACGTCGAGGTCGACGCCGCCGAGTGCAGTGACGTCGCCGAACGTCTTCACCAGACCTTCGGCGTAGATGGCACCTGGCATACGGGATTCCCCCAGTGCGTTCGGGTGACTTCCTCACAGATCCTAGATTTGCCCGGGTTTCCGCGCCCGGTGAACACACGCGTGGAACGCCTGTACGCCACCGGCAGGGCGCAGGCACAGTATCGCGATACATCGCGACCTACAAGAGGTCAGCCCACCACGAGATAGCCCGCCCCGCGCAGCGCCGCCGCGACCTCCTCGCAGTGCTCCGGGCCCTTGGTCTCCAGGTGCAGTTCCACCTCTGCCTCGGTGAGGCCGAGCCGGGGGTCGGTGCGCACATGGCTGACGTCCAGGACGTTGGCGTCGGCCACCGAAAGCACGCCCAGCATGGCCGCCAGCGCGCCGGGGCGGTCCGTCAGACGCAGCCGCAGGCTCAGATATCGGCCGGCCGCCGACATTCCGTGGGTCAGGATGCGCTGCATCAGCAGCGGGTCCACGTTGCCGCCGGACAGCAGCGCCACCACCGGTCCGCGGAACGACTTCGGGTCGCTGAGCAGTGCGGCCACCGGGCTCGCCCCGGCCGGCTCCACCACCATCTTCGCCCGCTCCAGGCAGAGCAGCAGGGCGCTGGACAGCTCGTCCTCGGAGACCGTACGGACCTCGTCGACCAGCTCCTGGACCAGGCCGAACGGCACGTCGCCGGGGCGTCCCACCTTGATGCCGTCCGCCATCGTCTGGAGCGTGTCGATCGACACGGGGTGGCCGGCGGCCAGCGACGGCGGGTAACAGGCGGCGCCGGCCGCCTGCACACCGATGATCCGCACGTCGGGCCGGACCGCCTTCACCGCCACGGCGACCCCCGCCGCGAGACCGCCGCCGCCGATGCCCACGACGATGGTGCGCACCTCCGGGCACTGGTCCAGGATCTCCAGGCCGACCGTGCCCTGTCCCGCGATGATGTCCGGGTGGTCGAAGGGGTGGATGAAGACCGCGCCGGTCTCGTGCGCGTACTCCTGCGCCGCTGCGAGCGTCTCGTCGACGACGTGGCCGTGCAGCCGCACCTGCGCCCCGTACTCACGGGTCGCGGCGACCTTGGGCAGCGGCGCCCCGACCGGCATGAAGACCGTGGAGCGTACGCCGAGCAGCGCAGACGCGAGCGCTACACCCTGCGCATGGTTTCCGGCGCTCGCGGCGACGACTCCGGCGGCCCGTTCGACCGGGGAGAGGCCCGAGATACGTACGTACGCGCCCCGCAGTTTGAAGGAACCGGTCCGCTGCAGGTTCTCGCACTTGAACCGGACGGGAGCGCCGACCAGCGCCGACAGATGGCGGCTGCCCTCCAGCGGGGTGACCTTGGCGACCCCGGAGAGCATCTTCTGCGCCCCCCGGACGTCATCGAGGATCAGCGGGGGAAAACGGCCGGGCGGCGGGAAGTTCATACCGCAAGTCTTGCAGGTGAAAAGGCTTGCGCCCGCTGCTGACGGTCCCCTCATGCGCCGATGTCCGCAGGTTTGTGCGGCACTGGTACGCGTTGCCCCGGGGCCGCGTACTCTGTCCCCCACCCATCCGACACCGCACGAAGAGAGCTCCCGGCCATGCCCCCTCAGGACATGACGACTGCCGCGTCTCCTTCCGGGGGCGCCACCCCGGAGAACCGGGGTCACGACCACCTTCTCGACGCTCTGCAGCACCAGGTGGCGGTCTTCGCCCGGCGTGCCGAGCAGACCCGCCTCGGCGGCGTCGGCCAGGTGCGCAATTCCATGGACCGGGCCGCGTACCTGCTGCTCAACCGGCTGGACCGGGAAGGCCCCATGGGCGTCAAGGCACTGGCCGCCGGAATGGGGATCGACTCCTCGACGGTGACCCGACAGGTCGCACCGCTCGTGGACACCGGTCTCGTCAAGCGCACTTCGCATCCGGAGGACGGCCGTGCGGTCGTGCTCCAGCTGTCCCCGCGCGGCCAGGCGCGGCTGGAGGAGGTCCGGGCGTCGCGGCGCGAGTTGATGTCCCAGGTGACGGACGAGTGGTCCGAGGACGAACGGGACACGTTCTGCGCACTGCTCACCCGCTTCAACGGTGCCCTGGCCGCGCGGCAGGCCGCGCACCAGACGCCGTCTGCGGGATAAGCGCTGCCCCACCGGCCCCTGGGGGTTGACCCGGGGCCCGCCGAGCGCTCCGATGGACCTCGTGCGAGAGCGCCATGAGGTCCGACTGCGGCGCCGTGCCCAGGAGTTCGATGCCTTCGTGGCGGGCGCGGCGGGCCGGCTGCTGCATGCCGCCACCCTGCTCACGGCCGAGCCCGCTGATCCGCCCGGGGCCAACGTGCGTGCGCAGCGGCTGCTGACGGCCGCGCTGTCCGGGACGTACGCGGACTGGGACAGGCTGCACGGCGAGGATCCGTACGACCGCACCCGGCAGGACCTGGCCACCCGGTTCGCCCGGGAGGCATGGCGCCATCACCGTCCGTGCGGCGGGCTGCTGGACCGGCTGACGCCGCAGGAACGCCTCGTCCTGGTGCTGCGGCTGTACGAGGGTGTCCCGGAGGAGCAGACGGCGGCGCTGCTCGGGGTGCCGGTGGACCGGATCCGCGCGGTGTGCAACCGCTCGGTGGCCACGATGCGCGGGACCAGGAGTCCGACGGTGCGCCGGGGGCCCGCTCCGCCGCTGGGGGCCGCGCAGTGAGCGGTATCGGGCGCAAGGAGGACGAGGTCCGGCGGATGCTGGAGACCTGCCCCCGTCCACAGGTGCCCGCCGGGCTGGCGGCGCGGGCGGCGGAGCGCGGGGCCCGGCTGCTGCGTCGCCGGCGGGTGCTGCACCGGTTGTGGCTGGTGACGGCTGCCGCAGCGGTCGTGGCGTTCACGGTGTGGGCGGTGGTGGTCCAGCCCTGGCAGGTGCCGCCCGCCGAGACGACGCCGCCGCTGGACGGCTGGTAGGGCGGCGGACCCGGACTTCACGGGACGACTCCCCTACGCTCGTCCACGAACTCGGAAAAATAGTTCGGACGGCGATGTCGAGAACCGGTGACCGGCTCCGTCCCCGGGGTGAACGCGACCACAACGGGTCGCACGAACACCAAGGAGAACCATCATGGCCAAGTACCTGCTGCTGAAGCACTACCGCGGCGCCCCGGCCCCGGTCAACGACGTGCGCATGGACCAGTGGACGCCGGAGGAGATCTCGGCCCACATGCAGTACATGAACGACTTCGCGGCCCGGCTGGAGAAGACGGGCGAGTTCGTCGACGGCCAGGCGCTCGCCCCCGAAGGGGCGTGGGTCCGCTACGACGGCGAGGGGCGCCCGCCGGTCACCGACGGACCGTTCGCTGAGACGAAGGACCTCATCGCCGGCTGGATGATCATCGACGTCGACAGCTACGAGCGCGCCGTCGAGCTGACCGGGGAACTGTCCGCCGCACCGGGCGCGGGCGGCAGGCCGATCCACGAGTGGCTGGAGCTGCGCCCGTTCCTGACCGAGCCGCCCACCATCTCCGAGTGACGCCACCGGTGGACGAGGTCCTGCTCAGGAGCCTCACGCCGGGCGTGCTCGCCGTCCTCGTCCGCCGCGGAGCCGACTTCGCGGCGGCCGAGGACGCCGTGCAGGACGCCCTGGTCGAGGCGCTCCGGGTGTGGGAGGCCGACCCCCCGCGGGATGCCAAGGGCTGGCTGGTCACCGTGGCCTGGCGCAGGTTCCTCGACGCGACGCGCGCCGACACCGCGCGCCGCCGCCGCGAGGACCGGGTCGAGGAGGAGCCGGTGCCCGGGCCGGCGCCCGCGGGGGACGACACGCTCCAGCTCTACTTCCTCTGCGCCCACCCGTCGCTGACCCCGGCATCGGCGGTCGCTCTCACGCTGCGCGCGGTCGGCGGGCTGACCACGCGCCAGATCGCCGCGGCCTACCTGGTGCCCGAGGCGACCATGGCGCAGCGCATCAGCCGGGCGAAGCGCACCGTCTCCGGCGAGCGCTTCGAACGGCCCGGCGACGTCGCCACCGTGCTGCGGGTCCTCTATCTGGTCTTCAACGAGGGCTACTCCGGTGACGTCGACCTGGCCGCCGAGGCCATCCGGCTCACCCGGCAGCTCGCGGCCGCCGTCGACCACCCCGAGGTGGCGGGGCTGCTCGCCCTCATGCTGCTCCACCACGCCCGGCGTGCCGCCCGGACCGCGTCCGACGGCAGCCTGGTGCCGCTCGCCGAGCAGGACCGGGGCCGGTGGGACACCGCGTCGATCGCCGAGGGCGTCGGGATCCTGCAGGCGGCGCTCGCCCGCGACCGGCTGGGCGAGTTCCAGGCCCAGGCCGCCGTCGCGGCGCTCCACGCCGACGCGCCCGCCGCCGAGGAGACCGACTGGGTGCAGATCGTCGAGTGGTACGACGAGCTCGCGCGCCTGACGGACAGCCCGGTCGTCCTGCTCAACCGCGCGGTGGCCGTCGGGGAGGCCGACGGGCCGCGCGCCGGCCTGGCGGCGCTCGCGGAGCTGGACGCCTCGCTGCCGCGCCACACCGCGGTGGCGGCGTACCTCCACGAGCGCGACGGCGATCCGGGGACGGCGGCACGGCTGTACGCGGAGGCGGCCCACCGGGCCCCCAACCTCGCGGAGCGGGATCACCTGACGCGCCAGGCCGCCCGGCTCAACGCACGCCGCGGTCGCTGAGGGATCGCTGACGGGTCGCGCGGGACCGCCCGTTCTATCCTGGAGGGGCATCGGCCGAGGAGGCTGTGATGACCAGGAAGATCGCCGACTGCCGCAAGTATCCGAGTGTGTCGAACTGCTCGCTGACCATTTCCGGCGAGGAGGAAGAAGTCGTGCGGGCCGCGACCGAGCACGCGGTCTCCGTCCATGAGCACACCGACAGTCCTGAGCTGCGGGAGCAGGTCAGGGCCTCGCTGGAGGACGAGAAGGCCTCGGTCTGAGGACGGGAAGGTCTCCGCCCGTCTCGGTCTGAGGACGGGAAGGTCTCCGCCCGAGGGCGGGAAGAACGAGGGCGGGACCGGTTCCTCCGGCCCCGCCCCTGATGTGATCACGTACGGGAGTCAGCCGCTCGCGTACGGGAGTCAGCTGCTGTGATCGCGTACGGGAGTCAGCTGCTGTGATCGCGTACGCGCATCAGCCGAGCGCCTGTGTCAGGTCGGCCACCAGGTCGTCGCCGTTCTCGATGCCGACGGAGAGCCGGACCAGGTCGGCCGGGACCTCCAGCGGGGATCCGGCCGTGGAGGCGTGCGTCATCCTGCCCGGGTGCTCCAGCAGCGACTCGACGCCGCCGAGCGACTCACCGAGCGTGAAGAGCTTCGCGCGGTTGCAGACCTCGACGGCCGCCTCCTCGCCGCCCTGGACCCGGAAGGACACCATCCCGCCGAACGCCTTCATCTGCTTGGCGGCGATCTCGTGCCCCTGGTGGTCGGGCAGCCCGGGGTAGAGGACCTGGGTGACCTTGGGGTGGCGGGTCAGCAGGTCGGTGACCTTGGTGGCGTTCTCGCTGTGCCGGTCCATCCGGACGGCGAGGGTCTTGATGCCGCGCAGCACCAGCCAGGCGTCGAACGGACCGGCGACGGCGCCCATCGCGTTCTGGTGGTACGCCAACTCCTCCGACAGGTCGGGGTCGTTGGCGATCAGGGCGCCGCCGACGACGTCCGAGTGGCCGCCCATGTACTTGGTGGTGGAGTGGACCACGACATCGGCGCCCAGGGCGAGGGGCTGCTGGAGGTAGGGGCTGGCGAAGGTGTTGTCGACGACCAGCCGTGCACCGGCGGCGCGGGCGACACCGGCGACGGCCGCGATGTCGGTGATGCCGAGCAGCGGGTTGGAGGGGGTCTCCACCCAGATCGCCTTGGTACGCGGGGTGATCGCCGCCCGTACCGCCGCCACGTCCGAGGTGTCGGCGACCGAGAACTCCACGCCCCAGCGCGAGGCGACCTTCGCGAACAGCCGGAACGTGCCGCCGTAGGCGTCGTTCGGGATGACCACGTGGTCCCCCGGCGTCAGCAGCGTACGGAGCAGGCAGTCCTCGGCGGCGAGGCCGGACGCGAAGGCGAGCCCGCGGCGGCCGCCCTCCAGGGCCGCGAGGTTCTCCTCCAGCGCAGTGCGCGTGGGGTTGGCGCTGCGGCTGTACTCGTAGCCGCCGCGCAGTCCGCCCACGCCGTCCTGCTTGTACGTGGACACCTGGTAAATGGGCGGAACAACGGCGCCGGTGAGGGGATCGGCGGTGTTTCCCGCATGGATCGCGAGAGTCTCGAAGCTGTGCTGGTCGCTCATGGGACCCGAGCGTAGTCCGCTGCCGAGGGCGCTCACGGAGCACCGGGCCGTCCGGTGACAATGGAGGCATGGAGATTCTGTTGTTCCTGCTCGCGCTGTGCGTTCTCGCCGCGGTCCTCGGCCCCTACCTGCGCCGGCGCCGCAACGGCATCCAGTTGGCGGCGCCCGGCTCCCCCGACGCCGCCGATCCGCAGAACTACGGCTTCGCGCTCCAGGAGGAGCTGGACATCCGGACGCCGGGCCCGGACCAGGATCTCCTCGACGTGCTGGAGGTCGTCCAGCACACCCAGGAGTGGCGGGCCGCTTCCCAGCTGCTGTCCGGGACGCCGAAGGACGGCGAGGTGCGGTGGCAGCGGGTGCAGGCGTTCGCCGGGGCCGCGTCGCTGGAGCTGATGCGGCGGCCGGGCGAGGGCGGGGCGTGGCTGCGCAAGTGGCGGGCCGAGTCGCCGAAGGACGCGGGCGGTGCGGCCGTGCACGCGGAGTTCCTGGTCCAGCAGGCCTGGCGTTCGTCGACGGCCGGTACGGACGACTTCCGGATCATTCTGGAGGAGGCCCGTACGGTGGTCGGCGAGGCGGCCCTGCTGGCGCCGGGCGACCCCGTGCCGTACATCGTGGAGCTGGCTGTCGCCCGTGGACTCGGATACTCCGCCGAGGAGTTCGACCAGCTCTGGGTGAAGATCATCGACCGGGCGCCGGCTCACATGGGCGCGCACATCGCGGCGCTGCACTTCTGGTGCGAGAAGTGGCACGGCTCGCGCGAGGAGGCCGACCGCTTCGCGACGGCGGCCGCGGCCCGCGCCCCGCAGGGTTCACTGCTGGCCGCGCTGCCGCTGTTCGCGGTGTACGAGCACCTGCCCGAGGTCAATCTGGTGCAGGGGTTCTACCGGAGTCTGGTGGTGACGAAGGCGGTCGAGGGGGCGATGTTCGCGGTCCACGCGGCCCGCGCCGACGATCCGATGCTCGCGCACGTCCGCCACCTCCTGGTGCTGTTCCTGGTCCGGATGGAGCGCTGGTCCGAGGCGATGAACCAGTTGGTCCACATCGACGGGTTCGTGGGCGCGCTGCCGTGGACGGAGAACTCCGACCCGGCCGCCGAGTACACCGTGTACCGGGCCCTGGCGGTGGCCGGCTACGAGGCGAACGGCGGCGACCCGGCGACGCTGCTGCGGTAGCCGGGGGCTCCCGCGGCCGCCACTGTGCGACCGTGGGGCTGCGTACCCCCCGTTTCCCCGACTGTCTCCACAAACCACTGACCACTCCCACGAACCACTCCCACGACAAGGACCGGTGTTCCCGTGGCACGCCTGATACCCCTGATCATGATCGGCCTCGGCCTCTACTTCTGGTTCAAGGCCCGCAAGCGAGCCGCCGCCTACGTCGAGGACGCCGAGTCCGACACGGGCACGCCCCGCCGCTGAGCCGCTACCCTCGCTGCGACGTGATCGGCGAGGGGTGGGGGCACCATGCACGACGACCGTACGGACGGACCGGCGATCCCATCGTGGAGCGGCCGCCCCTGGTGGGCGGCCAACGAGGTTCTGGCGTTCCTCGTGGAACTGGCGGCGCTGGCCTGCCTGTTCCGCTGGGGGTTCGGTCTCGGCGACGGCCTGGCCGTCCAACTGCTGCTGGGGACCTGCGTACTGGCGGTCGCCATCGCCCTGTGGGGGCTGTTCGCCGCGCCCCGCGCCCGGATCAGGCTGCCACTCGCCGGCGTACTCGTGGTCAAGGCCGTGGTGCTCGGTGGCGGTGCCTTCGCGCTGTACGCGGTGGGCCACCCGGTGGCGGCCGCGGTCCTGGCGGTCGTGGTGGTGGTGAACACGGGCCTGGCCGAGACGTTCCGGCGCGGGCCGAAGCCGGCGGAGTAGGCGGAGTAGGCGCGGGCCCGGGACGCCGATGCGTCCCGGGCCCGTGTCAGTACGCCTGGAGGCCGGTCAGATCAGGCCCTGCGCCAGCATCGCGTCCGCGACCAGTTCGAAGCCGGCGATGTTCGCGCCGACCACGTAGTTGCCGGGGCTGCCGTAGCGCTCCGCCGTGGTGAAGCAGGAGTCGTGGATGTGGCGCATGATCTCCGCGAGCCGCTCCTCGGTGTGGGCGAACGTCCAGGAGTCGCGCGAGGCGTTCTGCTGCATCTCCAGGGCGCTGGTGGCCACCCCGCCCGCGTTGGCCGCCTTGCCGGGGGCGAAGGCCACACCGGCGTCCTGGAAGACGCGGACGGCCTCGGGGGTGGTGGGCATGTTGGCGCCCTCGGCGACCGCCTTCACGCCGTTGCGGACGAGGGCGAGCGCGTCGGCCTCGTGGAGTTCGTTCTGCGTGGCGCAGGGCAGGGCCACGTCGCAGGGAACGTTCCAGACACCGGTGCCGGGCACGAAGACGGCCTCGGGCCGGCGCTCCGCGTACTCGGAGACGCGGCCGCGTCCGGCCTCCTTGATCTCCTTGAGCAGGGCGAGGTCGATGCCCTTCTCGTCCACGACGTAGCCGTCGGAGTCGGAGCAGGTCACCACCGTGGCGCCGAGCTGCTGGGCCTTCTCGATCGCGTAGATCGCGACGTTGCCCGAGCCGGAGACGACGATGCGCTGACCGTCCAGGGATTCGCCGCGGCTGCGGAGCATTTCGGCGGTGAACAGGACGCAGCCGTAACCGGTCGCCTCCGTACGCACCAGGGCGCCGCCCCAGCCGAGACCCTTGCCCGTGAGGACTCCGGACTCGTAGCGGTTGGTGATGCGCTTGTACTGGCCGAAGAGGTAGCCGATCTCGCGGCCGCCCACGCCGATGTCACCGGCGGGGACGTCGGTGTACTCGCCGAGGTGGCGGTGGAGCTCGGTCATGAACGACTGGCAGAACCGCATGATCTCGGCGTCCGAGCGGCCCTTCGGGTCGAAGTCGGAGCCGCCCTTGCCGCCTCCGATGGGCATGCCGGTGAGGGCGTTCTTGAAGATCTGCTCGAAGCCGAGGAACTTCACGATGCCGAGGTTGACCGAGGGGTGGAAGCGCAGCCCGCCCTTGTACGGGCCGAGCGAGCTGGAGAACTCGACCCGGAATCCGCGGTTGACGTGGATGTCGCCGGAGTCGTCCGACCACGGCACACGGAAGATGAGCTGGCGCTCCGGCTCGCATATGCGCTCGATGATCCGGGCGTCCACGAACTCCGGCCGCTGGGCCAGCACCGGGCCGAGCGTCTCCAGGACTTCCCGGACGGCCTGGTGGAACTCCTGCTCGCCCCGGTTGCGGCGGAGGATCTCCGCGTACAGCGGCTCGATGACGCGGTCGGCGACGTGCGGCGTTACGGAGTCAGGGGTGGCCGGCATCTGATCAAGACCTTCCATGGATCGGCTCATGCGCGAAGGCGCCCCCGTCCCGAGGGGCACCAGGTCCCCCCTCGCCGTTGAGGGCGTCGCCCGACATCACGCATACCGTGCTCACGAAAGCGACGTACAGGACCGTTGTGGCGCATCGAGTGTCCCAGTGGGACGACGGAATGCTCCACGGGCATCCACATGGTGATCCCCTCACACCTTGCGCGGGAAGGCCGCGAGCGCCCGGCACCAGGCCGGTTCCGGGCAGAATTGGCCGGGTTGCGGCGGGGTCGTACATCATCCGAAGTGGTGAAGCTCACAAGGGCGTGCGGGTGGCTGTGAGGTCGGTCCTCAGTTCTCGCGCGGGCTGCGCAGCATCCACAGACCCGCCGCCGACGCGAGGACGACCACGCCCGCCACGACGCTCAGAGCGATGTTCAGCCCTCCCCGGTCCACCAGGAAGTTCAGCGAGACGTTCGCGACGAGCGCGACGAGGAGCGCGGTCCGGAGCAGCGGCTTCACGGGGTTCCTCCGAGGTGGGGGCGGGAGAGCCGGACCCCTGTCCGGCGGCTTCCTTCACCCTCCCAGCGGACGGGCTCCGGTACGAGGGCACGGCCTCCCGGACCCATGGTGTAGCGGGCTACACCATGGGCCGGCCCGGCCCGATCCACGAAGGTGTGCCGTCCGGGCCCGCGGTGACGGGCTATCAGACATGATTCCGTCATGACGACATCACGGGGGAACCGCAGCGACCGCGATCCTCATCCTCCTTACAGACCACCGCCGTTGGCTGCAGGCCCCCTGCTCGGATACGGGCAGCCGGGGCCCTCCTACGTGCCCGGCCGCCCGGAGCGGCCCGCGTCCGGCACACCGCCCCGGGCAGGCGAGATGCGCCGCTACCTCGCGGTGGGGCTCGACTGCTACCTCTGCCTGGTCGCAAGCGGCTTACTGGTCCGGCCGTACGCGGACTCGACGACCGTTCCCGGGGTCGTCGGACTGCTGCTCGGGCCGGTGCTCGTCCTCTCGTTCCTCAATCAGGTGGTGCTCACCGCGGTCGTCGGCGCGGCCGCGGGGAAGCTGATCATGGGGATACGGGTGGTGAGCCTGCCGGACGTGGGGCGCCCCGGCCCCGGGCGGCTGGTGCGGCGCTGGCTGTACGGGCTGTGCTGGCTGCCGCTGCGGCCCTGGTACGGGCTGCGCCCCCGTCCGGCCGGGTCCGGTGAGGCGGGCGTCCAGGGGCCTCGGACGGGCTGCGAGGAGGGAGCCACGTACGGCGACCCGTACGGACTGCGCCAGGTCCGCCGCACCGACCTGGCGGCGCACCGCCGGGCCGCCGCCGGCCGGGCGGGCTGAGCCGGCGGATCCGCCGTACGGATCCGCCGGCCCGGGAGGACCGGAGTGTCGCCGGGTCAGGCCGCGGCGTTCTCCGTGATGGTGACCTTGCCCTTGCGGATGGTCGCCAGGCGCGGGGCCCTGCGGGCGATCGCGCTGTCGTGGGTGACCATGATGAAGGTGAGTCCGTGCTCCTTCCACATGGCCTCCAGCACCTCCATGATCTCGTCGCGCATGGACTCGTCGAGGTTGCCGGTGGGCTCGTCGGCGAGCAGCACCTTGGGCTGCTTGACCAGGGCCCTGGCTATCGCCACGCGCTGCTGCTGGCCGCCGGACATCTCGCCGGGCAGATGGCCCAGGCGTTCGCCGAGGCCGACCGAGTCGAGCGCCTCGGCCGCTCTTCTGCGCCGTTCGGACGCCTTGCCGCCGAGCGGGACGAGGGCGGTCTCGACGTTCTCCTGTGCGGTGAGCGTCGGGATGAGGTTGAAGCTCTGGAAGACGAAGCCGATGTTCTCGGCGCGCACCTTGGTGAGCTTGGCCTCGCTGAGCTTCGCGAGGTCCACCCCGTCGAGTTCGACGCTGCCGGCCGTGGGGCGGTCCAGGCCGCCGAGCATCTGGAGCAGCGTGGACTTGCCGCCGCCGGTGGGGCCCTGGATGACGAGGCGGCCGCCGTCCTCGATGGTCAGGTCGACGCCGGCGAGGGCGTGGACGGTGGACTTGCCGCGCGTGTAGCGCTTGGTGACGCCTTGAAGCGTGTACATGGGCCAACTCCTGCTGGACGGTGATCGCGGGTCCCGGGCGACCGCTCCGGGTATCGCTGCGGGGATCGCGGATCGCTGGGGAGGGGGTACGGGAGGCCCGGTCGCCGGGCCGTCCCGTGCGGGCTACTCGACGCGGCGCAGCGCGTCCGCGGGGCGCAGCCGCGAGGCGCGCCAGCCGCCGAAGGCGCCCGCGATCAGCCCGCCCGCGACGGCCAGGCCGACGGCGATGAGGATGATCGAGAGGGAGACGGGTGCGGTCAGCGCGATGTCGAGCGCCTTGGACGCGGTCTGACGGCCGCCGCCCATCATGCCGCCGCGCCCCGCGCCGCCGCCCGTGGAGCCGAGTTGGGCGGTGAGGGTGGGGCTGACGGCGGTGACGGCGTACGCGCCGGCGAGGCCGATCGCGATGCCGAGGACGCCGCCCATCAGGCCGTTGACGAGCGCTTCGCCGATGACCTGGCGGGTGACCCGGCCGCTCTTCCAGCCGAGCGCCTTGAGCGTGCCGAACTCCCGTACGCGGCGGCTGACCGCGGAGGAGGTGAGCAGCCCTGCCACCAGGAAGGCGGCGATGAGCACGGCGATGGAGAGCCACTTGCCGACGCTGGAGGCGAGGTCGGACGCGGTGGACAGGGAGCCGGACACAGTGTCCGCGAGGTCGGCGGAGGTGGTGACCGTGGTGCCGGAGATGTTCTTCTGGATCGCGGCCTTGACGCTGTCGATCGCCTGCGAGTCCGCGGCCTTGACGTAGACCGTGGTGACCTTGTCCTTCGCGTCGGCGAGGGTCTGGGCCTGCTGGAGCGGGATGTAGAGGTTGGCGGCCGCGTCACCGCTGTCGGCCGTGGAGACGCCGACGATCGTGAACTTGGTGCCGTGGATGGTCACCGTCTTGCCGGCCGAGAGCTTCTTCTCCTTGGCGTAGGCGGCGTCGACGACGGCCACCTTCGCGTTGGTCTCGGTCGTCCTGAACGTACGTCCGGCGGTGATCTTCGACGAGGTGAGCGGGCCGAGGTCCTGCTTGGTGACGTCGGTGCCGTACACCGTGTAGGAGTTGACGTCGAAGGAGGCGCCGCCGCCCTGGACCTCGCCCTGCGGCTGACTGCTGCCGCCGCCGGGGCCGCCGCGGCCGCTGCCCTGGGTCGTGCCGCCCTCCTGCTTGAACTCACCGCGCTTGAACTGGCCGTCGACCTTCATGACGGTCATGCTCAGCCCGCCGACGGCGTCGGCGACGCCGGTCTGCCCGTCCACCTTGCCGACCGTGGTGGAGGCGAGCGTCTGGAAGCCCTGGACCATGACGCGGTCCGTGCTCTGCGTCGCGTCGTCGCCGCTGTCCTTGGCGTCGAACTCGAACTTGGGGCGTTCCGTGGTGGAACCCGGAGCTGCGGCGGCCTTGGTGACGGTCATGTCCGTACCGAGGCCGTACAGCGATTCCAGGACCTTGTCCTGGGCCTTGCTCATGCCCGAGGAGACCGAGCTGACGATGATGACCAGCGCAATGCCGAGGGCGAGCCCCGAGGCGACGACGAGCGCCGCCTTTCTGCGGCGGCGCAGCTCGCGCCGGAGGTAGGTGAAGAACATGGCGTGAGGCTAGGGACCGCTTGTGATGGTGGGTTAAGGCCACGATGAGAGCGGGATGAGAACAGCCCCGTACGCCGAAGGCGGCGGCACCGGGATTCCGGTGCCGCCGCCTTCGGCGTACGGGGCTGCGCGGGGTCGGCCGGCTCAGGCGGTGGAGCCCGCCGTCCACTGGGCCCAGCTCATGTTCCAGCCGTTGAGGCCGTTGTCGGGCTTGATGGTCGCGTCCGGGGAGTTCTTGACGATGACCACGTCGCCGATCATGGAGTTGTTGTAGAACCAGGCGGCGGGGGCGTTGGGGTCACCGGCCCCCTTGACGTCGGCGAGACCGACGCAGCCGTGGCTGGTGTTGGCGCTGCCGAACATCGACTTGGCGCCCCAGTAGTTGCCGTGGATGAAGGTGCCCGACGTGGACAGCCGCATGGCGTGCGGCACGTCCTTGATGTCGTACTCGCCCTTGCCGTCGTCGTCGGTGAAGCCGACCGTCGAGCCGTCCATCCGGGTCTCCTTGAACTTCTCGGAGATCACCATCTGACCGTTGTACGTCGGGTTGTCCGCCGAACCGGCCGAGATCGGGATGGACTTGATCGTCTTGCCGTTCTGGGTGACGGTCATCGTGCGCGTCTTGACGTCCACGGTCGAGACCTGGTTGCGTCCGATCTTGAAGGTGACCGTCTTCTGCTGCACGCCGTAGACGCCGTCCGCGCCCTCGACGCCGTCCAGGGCCAGCTTCAGCGTGACGGTGGAGCCGCCCGTCCAGTAGTCCTCGGGGCGCAGGTCCAGGCGCTGGGCGTTGAACCAGTGGCCGGCGACCTCCTGGCCGCTGCTGGACGTCACGGTGATGCCGGCCTGGACGGCCTTCTGGTCCGTGATCGGCTTGTTGAAGTTGATCGAGACGGGCATGCCGACACCGACGGTGGAGCCGTCCTCGGGGGTGAAGTTCCCGATGAAGCTGTTGGCGGGCGAGACGGTGGTGAAGGAGGAGTTCTCGTGAGCCTCGCGGCCCTTCGAGTCCTGCGCCGTCGCGTTGATCTTGTATGTGGTCGAGCGCTCCAGCTGGGCGTCCGGCTTCCAGGTCGTGCCGTCGGCGGACAGGGTGCCCTTGACGCTCGCACCGGCCGCCGTGGTCATCGTGACGACGGTCAGCTTGCCCTTGGTCACGGTGACCTTGGCGGCGTTGTTGATGCTCGCGTTGGTCGAGCCGTTCTTCGGCGAGATCGCTATCTGCGCCTCGGAGGCCTCCTCGGCCGCCGCCTTGTCGACCTCGGCCGCCTGTGACTTCTTCGAGCTGTCCGGGCTTGCGCCGCTGGCTCCGCCGTCGCTGCAGGCCGTAAGCACCAGCACGCCGCCGAGCAGTGCGGACGCGGCCATAAGGCCCTTGCGCCGTTTGCTGTCCGTCATCACACGCTTCTCCATCGTTGCCGAAATCCCCAAAAACCCCGAGGCAGGCCGTTGACCGGCGATACCCGTCAATGTTCCAAGAACACCCTGAATGGGTGCCCCGTTCCACATCTGCCTCAGATGTGGGGAACAACACTCATCGACGCGGTGGTGACAGCCATGGTTCCCGCTGTTCATCACCTGTGTGTCCGCCGGCACACGACCCGGTTGTACAGCACACCCGCGGTCCGGATCCACCGGCCGCTCGCGCGCACCGGCCCCGGCCCGCCGGGAGCGGGCCGGGGCCGGTGTTTTCCCGTGGTCAGGCCCGCCGCTCCGTGCTGCCGTTCCTGTCGCTCTTCTCCCCATTGTGCGGGACGCCAAAAGCGCTCTCGTCGCCGTCGTCCTCTTCGTCGTCCGCTTCACCGTCCTCGTCCTGGCCGTCATCGAGGTCCCATCCGTCCGGGTCCTCCGGGTCGTAGTCGATGGTCTCGCTGCTCCAGGACGCCTGGGTCAGCTCGACCCCGGGCACCTCGCTGACCAGGTCGAACGGGTCGATCAGGGAGGCGAGAGCCTCCGCACCGTCTTCCCGTACCGCGGTCTCGGCATGCGTGCGTTCCTCGGCGGACTCACCGCCGGGCTCTCCGTACTCCGCCGCGAGGCTTTCCAGCGCGGTCCCGCTCAGGGCGTCGGCATCCGTGATCTCCAACACCATTTCGACACGAAGGCGAACGAATCGTGATGACTCAGAAGTGCTCATGAGGTGGAGCGTAAGGCGACCGGCCGCCATGGCTTTCCCACGACCCGCTGCGTTCATTAGCATCGGTGCAACAGGCCCGAGGGGACCCGGCATTCGGGGAGCCCTCTCCCTTACGGCTGTCCCAAGGGGGATCGATTCCGTGGCCATCACCCACCGCCCGCTCCTGACCGCCACCGCTGCGGGAACACTGCTGTGTGCCCTGTGGTTCGTCCCGTCCGCCAACGCGGGCGATGCGGCCACCGCGCCGGGCACAGCCGGCCACAGCGCCGCCACCGGCGGTTCGGACACGGAGTCCACCACGCTCGCCGACACCGGGATCGACACGACGCCGTACCTCCTCGGCGGCATGACGTTCCTGGGCGTCGGCGCCGGTTTCGTCGCCCATTCGAGCCGTCGCGGAGGTCCGCAGCCGGCCTTGTGACCGAGCCGCATACGCGGGAGCGGCCACCGGGTCCGCCCGGTGGCCGCTCCCGCGTGTACGACGGTGGTCAGGCCAGCGGCCCCGTGACCGGCTCGACCGCGGAGACGAGCCTGCCCGCCCGGACGAACGCGTCCGCCGCGGCCAGGTCCGGCGACAGGAAGCGGTCCGGGCCGGGGCCCTCGACGCCCGCCGCCCGCAGCGCCTCGATGGCGGCGAGCGAGGCGGGGGCCGGGGTCAGGCCCTGCGCGGCGCGCAGTTCGACGGCGCGGGTCGCCGCGTACAGCTCGACGGCGACGATCCGGGCGAGGTTGTCGACGGCGGTACGGAGCTTGCGCGCGGCCGACCAGCCCATCGAGACGTGGTCCTCCTGCATCGCGGAGGACGGGATCGAGTCTGCGGAGGCGGGCACGGCGAGCCGCTTCATCTCGCTGACCAGGGCGGCCTGGGTGTACTGGGCGATCATCAGGCCCGAGTCGACACCCGGGTCGTCGGCGAGGAACGGCGGCAGGCCGTGCGAACGGTTCTTGTCCAGCAGCCGGTCGGTACGTCGCTCGGCGATCGAGCCGAGGTCGGCGGCGACGATCGCCAGGAAGTCCAGGACGTACGCGACCGGCGCCCCGTGGAAGTTGCCGTTGGACTCGACCCTGCCGTCGGGAAGCACGACGGGGTTGTCGACGGAGGAGGCCAGCTCGCGGTCGGCGACGGTCGCGGCGTATGCGAGGGTGTCGCGGCCCGCACCGTTGACCTGCGGCGCGCAGCGCACGGAGTAGGCGTCCTGGACGCGCGGCGCGTCGTCCTGATGGTGGCCGGTGAGGCCGGAACCGGCGAGCATCCGCAGCATGTTGTCCGCGCTGGCGCCCTGGCCGGGGTGCGGGCGGATGGCGTGCAGCTCGGGGGCGAGGACCTTGTCCGTGCCGAGCAGGGCCTCCAGGGAGAGGGCCGCGGTGATGTCGGCCGAGGTGTAGAGGCTGCGCAGGTCGGCGAGGGCCATCACGAGCATGCCGAGCATGCCGTCGGTGCCGTTGAGGAGGGCGAGGCCCTCCTTCTCGCGCAGCTCGACCGGGGTGATGCCGTGGGCGGCGAGGAGCTCGCCCGCGGGGCGCACGGTCCCGTCGGGGCCCTCTGCGTCGCCCTCGCCCATCAGGGTCAGGGCGCAGTGCGAGAGCGGCGCCAGGTCGCCGGAGCAGCCGAGGGATCCGTACTCGTGAACGACGGGCGTGATCCCGGCGTTGAGTACGTCCGCCATGGTCTGGGCGACCTCGGGCCGCACCCCCGTGTGACCGGAGGCGACCGTCTTCAGCCGGAGGAACATCAGCGCCCTGACGACCTCGCGCTCGACCCGCGGGCCCATGCCGGCGGCGTGCGAGCGGACGATGTTGCGCTGGAGCTGAGCGCGGAGCTCCGGGCTGATGTGGCGGCTGGCCAGTGCGCCGAATCCGGTGGAGACGCCGTAGACCGGCTCGGGTTTGGCGGCGAGCGCGTCCACGATCTCGCGGGCGGCGGCCAGGGCGCTCACCGCGGCGGCGGAGAGCTCGACACGGGCGTTGCCCCGGGCCACGGCGACGACGTCCTGAGCGGTGGTACCGGACGTCCCCACCACGACTGTATGCATATCCATATTCAGAAGCGTACGGACTGAAACCCTTCATGTCACTAGTGGTCGTCGGGTTGACCCCTTACCTCGTCCGTCACCTCGGGGACCGCTCCCCGCAGCCGGCGACGGTCGTGGGCGGATTTGGGCGGGGAGTCGGCCAGCCGGATGACCTCGCCGTCCCGCCCGGCCACCACCGGCTTCCTGGAGCGGGCCGCCTTCGCCCGGTACTGGGCCGCGTCCGCGAGCCGGAAGAGCCGCCGCGCGGAGACCACCGGGCCGATCGGGTCCCCCGTGGACGCGATCCCGCAGGCGACCCCGTTGCCGAACTCCAGCTCGGCGGCGCGCTCACAGAGCTCCGTGGCCACCGCGATCACCTCGTCCGCCCCGGGCCCCAGGGCCAGCAGACAGAACTCGTCCCCGCCGAGCCGGGCCGCCAGCGCACCGGGCAACATGGCGCCGCACCGGGACAGCACGGAGCCGAAACGTTCCAGCAGCCGGTCACCGACGGCATGCCCATGCGTGTCGTTGACCCATTTGAGGCCATTGAGATCGCAGACGACGAGGCTCACCACCGAACCGTCCTCCCGGTGCCGCTCCACCGCCTCGTCCAGCCGCATGTCGACGGCCCGCCGGTTGGCGAGGCCGGTCAGCGGATCGGTGAACGCGAGCTTGCGCACCTCCTCCAGGCGCTCCGTCTGGGAGATCCCCGCAGCCACGACGGCGGCCAGCACCGTGGCGAAGTCCGCGTCCCGGCGGCCGAACACCGGCTCCCCCACCCGCCGCGCCACATAGAGCTCACCCCAGGCCCGCCCGTGCAGAACGATCGGCGCGACCACGCAGCAGCCACGCCCGCGCCGGCGCAGGGCCGTCACCCGCTGATGGCAGTAGCCGTGCGCACCGGCCACATCCGCGCCACCCGCGCCCGTGCCCGCACCCCCGGGCTCGGGCTCCACCGGGCCGTCGGCGGTCTCCACCCAGGCGTCCGGCTCACCGCCCCCGGCCCACCGTTCGTGCAGGAACTCGGTGATCTCCGGGAACTGGTGCACCGGGTACGCCTCCTCGTCGGGGAACTCCTCCTCCCCCACGGCCCGCTCGCCCGCGTTGACCAGTACCCGCAGCCGCCCGCGCCCGCGCTCCCAGACCGACAACGCGGCAAAGCTGCCGCCCAGCGCCTCGCACGCCCCCAGCGCGGCCGCTCGCCAGCACCCCCGCGGGGTGTGCGCCGCCGCCATCGCCTGCGCAAGCGAAACCACGGCCCGCAGCCGCGCATCGTCACCACCCATCGCACCAGCTTATGTAGATTTGCGATGATTTGATCAATTTGCGGCACTATTTATGCGCGGTGCGTCGCGAAGGCGCCACGCTGGGTAACGAATCGCATCACTCCCCCGGCCAGTTCGCCTTCCGCTTCTCGTTGAACGCGGCCACGCCCTCCGCCCGGTCGCCGGAGAAGGCCACCGAACGCCACGCGGAGTCCTCGACCTCCAGACCGGCCCGCAGATCGAGCCCGTGGCCGAGCCGCAGTGCCCGCTTGGCCGCCCGCAGCCCCACCGGGGAGTTCGCCGCGATCCGGCCGGCGAGCGCCAGCGCCTCGGTCCGGTCCTGACCGTCCGCGACCAGCTCGTCGACCAGACCCAGCTCCCGCGCCTCGGCCGCTTCCACCCGGCGGGCGGTGAAGATCAGCTCGGCGGCCCGCGCCGCCCCGACCCGGCGCGGCAGCAGCTGGGTGCCGCCGCCGCCCGGAATGACGCCGACCGACACCTCGGGCAGCCCCACCAGGGCGGTCCGGTCGGCGACGATCAGATCGCAGGACAGGGCCAGCTCGAACCCGCCGCCCAGTGCGAAGCCGTGGACCGCGGCGATCGTCGGCATCGGCAGTTCGAGCACTCCGGTGTAGGCGGCGCGCGCGGTGGGCCGCTGGCGCACCAGGTCGGCGTCCGTGAAGGAGTTGCGCTCCTTGAGGTCCGCGCCGACGCAGAAGGCCCGCTCATGGCTGGAGGTGAGGACGGTGACCCGGACGTCCGGGTCGGCGGCCAGCGCGGCGCAGGCCGCCCCGATCGAGCGGGCCATGTCCGTGGACACCGCGTTCATGGCCTTGGGCCGGTCGAGGACCAGCTCGGCAACGTGCTCCAGGCCCTCGTGGCCCCGCACGACGACGAACTCCCCGAACCGCTGCTCGGACGTGACGGTCATGATTGCACCCCTGTCGGTTAACGAGCGTTACCGGAGGGATCCTAGAGCTCTCCCACGGAGGGGGATCAGGGGGCGGTCAGGACGTGCCGCGACGGGCCAGCAGCCACGGCTCGACGATGCCGAGTCCACGCACCGGGCGCTGCCACATCGGCTGCAGCCCGTAGCGGTACTTGGGCGCGGCAGCCGGCTCCTGGCCGTCCGCGGCCTCCTTCGCGGCGGCCGCCGCCTCCTCCGCGGCCTGGGCCTCGGAGACGGGGGCGTCGCCGGTACGGGTCAGCTCCTTGGCGAACGCCCCGTCCACCAGGACGGCGTCCTTCGGCGCTATCGAGGTCAGCCGGCTGGCCAGGTTCACCGTGGTGCCGAAGACATCGCCCATGCGGGTGGTGACGGTGCCGAACGCGATGCCGACGCGCAGCGCCGGCATCGTCTCGTCCAGGGTCATCGCCTCGATGAGGCGCAGCGCGATCTCGGACGCGGTACCGGCGTCGTCTGCGGCGAAGAGGACCTCGTCGCCGAGAGTCTTGATGAGCCGGCCGCCGTGTGCGGCAACGAGGTCGGCGCAGGTGGTCTCGAAGGACTCGACGAGTTCACCGAGCTCCTCCTCCTCCAGGCGGCGGGTCAGCCGGGTGAACCCGACGAGGTCGGCGAAGCCGACGGCCAGGCGACGGTCGACCATCTCCTCGTCGTCCGCGGCCTGCACGACCCGGCCGGTGGCGGCGGCGAGCTGGCGCCGCCACACGTACACCAGGAACTCCTCCAGCTCGGGCAGGAGCAGTTCGATCAGGGGGTACGTGACCTCGGTGCGGGTCATGCCCGGCTCGGGCGGCTCGGTGAGGTCCTCCAGGAAGGAATCGATCTGCCATTCCGCCAGCCGGGCGGTGGTCTGCCCGGTCGACCGGGCCACCTGGATCGCCATCGGCTCGCTGAGCAGCCCGGCCTCGACCAGACCGGACAGCCGCCGCAGCGCCAGCACGTCGGCCTCGGTCAGCGCCTTGGCCTGGCCGATGTCGGCGAACCCCATGGCCCGCCAGAACCGGGACGCCAGGTCCATGGAGACGCCCGCGGTCCGGGCAGCCTGGAACGGGGTGTAGCGCCGGTCGGCCCCCAGGATCAGCTGTTCCAGCCGGATCGCCAGGGGATCGTCGGTCGGTTCGGCCGTGTGGTCGACTTCGTGATGCGGTGTCGCGTGGACCGAGGGGTCCGGCGGGGGCTCCGCGCCCGCGTCGGAGTTCGTGTCGTCGACGGTCACCAGCCGCCTCCTGCCCGTTCCCTACGCACTGCCCTGCCGATCTGTCGGTGGATCGCCTCAACGATACGGCAGGTGTGCCCTACCTCACGTCGTCGAGGCGTTACCCGACGGGTCGGGGCGTGCGTGCCGCTCGGAAGTGATCCTCAGGTCAGTCCACCCTCCGCGCCGCGCAGGTGCACGATGTCGCCGGCCGAGACGGGTTCCCGCAGGCCGTCGCCGGCCGAGAGGACCAGCCGGCCGTCCCCGTCGATCGCCACCGCCTCGCCGGTGAGCGTGCGGTCGCCGGGCAGCTGGGCCCGTACCGTCCGGCCGAGCGTGGCGCAGCCCGCCGCGTAGGCCTCCTGGAGGCCGCTCGCCGCCGCGTCGCCGTCGGCCGCGCGCCACTGCCCGTACCACTGCTCCAGGGAGCGCAGTACGCCCCGGAGCAGCGTTTCGCGGTCGGTGGAGACCGCGCCGGCGAGGGCGAGCGAGGCGGCGGTGGGGGCGGGCAGCTCGTCCGCCCGCAGGGAGACGTTGAGGCCGATGCCGATGACGACGCCGTCGCCGGCCCGCTCGGCGAGGATGCCGCCCGTCTTGCGCTCCTGGCCGTCGACCGTGACCAGGAGGTCGTTGGGCCACTTCAGCGCCGTGTCGACGCCCGCCGACCGCGCCAGACCGGTCGCCGCGGCGACGCCCGCCAGGAGCGGCAGCCAGCCCCACCGCTGCACCGGCACGGCGCCCGGCGTCAGGTAGACGGAGAAGAACAGGCCGGAGCGGGCCGGCGCGGTCCAGGTGCGGTCCAGGCGGCCGCGGCCGGCGGTCTGCTCCTCGGCGACCAGGACGGTGCCTTCGGTGAGGGAGGCCGCGCGCCCGGCGAGGTCGGAGTTGGTGGAACCGGTGCTGTCGACGACGTCGAGGGCGGTCCACAGCCCGCCCGGCCGCAGCAGATCACGGCGCAGCGCGGGAACGTTCAGGGGCGGCCGGTCCAGGTCCGACCAACGGCTCTGTGGCGCATCCGAGGGTGTCATGCAAGCCACCCTAGGTGTGTCAAACGACGCACTGCCGAACGGTATCCGCGCCGATACGCTACGGATCAGTAGCCGTCAGCGCTGCGGGCCGTCAGCCGTTCATCCGCTGATCAGCAGCACAGTCGTCCCCCGTGACCAGGCAGGGAGCCGCCACCCGATGTCCGAGCCGGAAGAGATCGACATCCACACCACCGCGGGCAAGCTCGCGGACCTGCAGCGCCGTATCGACGAGGCGACCCACGCGGGCTCCGCGCGCGCGGTGGAAAAGCAGCACGCGAAGGGCAAGTTGACCGCGCGCGAGCGCGTCGATCTCCTGCTCGACGAGGGTTCCTTCGTGGAGCTGGACGAATTCGCCCGGCACCGCTCGACGAACTTCGGCATCGAGAAGAACCGGCCGTACGGGGACGGTGTCGTCACCGGGTACGGCACGGTCGACGGCCGCCCCGTCTGCGTGTACTCGCAGGACTTCACCATCTTCGGCGGCTCGCTCGGCGAGGTCTACGGTGAGAAAATCGTCAAGGTGATGGACTTCGCGCTGAAGACCGGCTGTCCGGTCATCGGCATCAACGACGGCGGCGGTGCCCGCATCCAGGAGGGTGTCGCGGCGCTGGGCCTCTTCGCGGAGATCTTCCGCCGCAACGTGCACGCCTCGGGTGTGATCCCGCAGATCTCCCTGATCGTCGGCCCGTGCGCCGGCGGCGCGGTCTACTCCCCCGCGATCACCGACTTCACGGTCATGGTCGACCAGACCTCGCACATGTTCATCACCGGACCCGACGTCATCAAGACGGTCACCGGCGAGGACGTGGGCTTCGAGGAGCTCGGCGGCGCCCGTACGCACAACACCACCTCGGGTGTGGCGCACCACATGGCGGGTGACGAGAAGGACGCCATCGAGTACGTCAAGTCGCTGCTGTCGTACCTGCCGTCGAACAACCTCTCCGAGGCCCCGGCCTTCCCGGAGGAGGCGGACCTGGCGACCACCGACGAGGACCGTGAGCTCGACACGCTCATCCCGGACTCGGCGAACCAGCCGTACGACATGCACACCGCGATCGAGCACGTGCTGGACGACGGCGAGTTCCTGGAGACCCAGGCCCTGTTCGCGCCGAACATCCTCACCGGCTTCGGCCGGGTGGAGGGCTACCCGGTCGGCATCGTCGCCAACCAGCCGATGCAGTTCGCCGGTTGCCTGGACATCAACGCGAGCGAGAAGGCCGCACGGTTCGTCCGCACGTGCGACGCGTTCAACGTGCCCGTGCTGACCTTCGTCGACGTGCCGGGCTTCCTGCCGGGCGTGGACCAGGAGTACGGCGGCATCATCCGCCGCGGCGCCAAGCTGATCTACGCGTACGCGGAGGCGACCGTCCCGCTGATCACGGTGATCACCCGCAAGGCGTTCGGCGGCGCGTACGACGTCATGGGCTCCAAGCACCTGGGCGCCGACATCAACGTCGCCTGGCCGACCGCGCAGATCGCCGTCATGGGCGCGCAGGGCGCGGTCAACATCCTGCACCGCCGCACGATCGCCGCCGCCGAGGATCAGGAGGCGACCCGCGCCGCACTGATGGCGGACTACGAGGACGCGCTCCTCAACCCGTACGTGGCGGCGGAGCGCGGCTACGTCGACGCGGTGATCATGCCGTCAGAGACCCGGGCCCATGTGGTGAAGGGGCTGCGGCAGCTGCGGACGAAGCGGGAGTCGCTGCCCCCGAAGAAGCACGGCAACATCCCCCTCTAGAAAGGGTCCTGGCCATGATCAAGGTCGTACGGGGCAACCCGACCCCGGAGGAGCTCGCCGCCGCCCTGGCGGTGGTCCGGGCGCGCGCCGCGGCGTCCGCCGTGTCGTCCGGCGCGCCGGAGCTGCCCGCACAGTGGTCCGACCCGGCCGGTCTGGCCCGGCGCGGCCGCCACCTGCCGGGACCGCGCGCCTGGGCGCGTACGTACTGGCCCGGCTAGGGCGTGTTTCGAAAGTAGCGCCGTCCGCCCGGAGGGCGGGCCGGGCGGCGTCTGGTGCGTGCGATCGCAAGGCGCCAGGAAGTCCTCGTAGCGGAGCTACCAGGGCTTTTCGGCAACGCCGCGAGCAATGGGGTCTCCCCTGCTCGAGCGAAGCCGAGAGCTCGGGAAGTGCCAGACGCCGCCCGGCAGGCGGGACTTTCGAAACACGCCCTAGTAGTGACGCGTGTGGCGGCGGTTGAGTACGCGTACTCAGGCGCCGCCACGGTCCGCACCGCAGGATCGGATCATGCTGTGGTCCGATCCCGAGAACAAGCCGCCGAAGGAACTGCGCGACGCCCAGGACATGCTCCGGCGCGCGGGACTCGTCCTCGCGCTGGCCATGGTGATCGCGATGTTCGTCCTGGGCGCCCTCTGACCGGCTTCAAGCCCGTGCGGCCCTTGAAGCCCCTCCGGCGATTGAGGAGCGGGGTTCCGGGGGCAGCGCCCCCGGGTGCGGCACGCCCGTGCGGCTCATTTGTACGATGGCCCGCATGACCGACCCCGCGCCCCGCCGCCTCGTACTCGCCTCGAAGTCACCCGCCCGTCTCGCCCTGCTGCGGCAGGCCGGTTTCGCGCCCGAGGTGATCGTCAGCGGGGTCGACGAGGACGCGCTGAGCGCCCCCACACCGGCCGAGCTCGCGCTCGTCCTGGCCCGGGCCAAAGCCGCGGTCGTGGCCGGGCTGCCGGAGGCCGCGGGGGCGCTCGTCATCGGCTGCGACTCGGTGCTCGAACTCGACGGCGAGGCCCTCGGCAAGCCGGCCGACGCCGAGGAGGCCACGACCCGCTGGAAGTCCATGCGGGGGCGCTCCGGGGTCCTGCGGACGGGTCACTGCCTGACCGACACCGCGAGTGGGCGCACCGCCTCCGCGACCGCGTCCACGACGGTCCGCTTCGGGGAGCCGTCGGATGCCGAGATCGCCGCGTACGTGGCCTCCGGCGAGCCGCTGCACGTCGCGGGCGCCTTCACCCTCGACGGGCGCTCGGCGCCGTTCGTGGACTCCATCGACGGCGACCCGGGCAATGTCATCGGGCTCTCGCTGCCGTTGCTGCGACGGCTGCTGGGCGAGCTCGGGATCCAGGTCACCGACCTCTGGGTCTGAGAGCCTGTCGGGCCGGGGCCGGGGCCAGGGCCAGGGTCAGGCGGGGGCGGGGGCCGGAGCCGTCGGCTGCTCGGGCTCGGCACCGGCGGCCGGCTTCTCGTCGTCGGGGCCGTACGCCACCAGCGTCAGCACGATCAGGCCGAGCACCACCATCATGAGGGCGAACGCCGACCAGCCCACCAGACCGACCGTCAGCGCGCCCAGCACGCCGTGGACGACGGCGCAGCCGATGAGGACGATCCGGGCGACGCGGCCCGGGGCCCGGTCGCGGATGCCGGCCAGCAGGAGCAGCACGCCGCACAGGACGAGGAACAGACCCGAGACGCCACCCAGCACCCAGGTCCCCTTGGACATGAGAGCGGGATCGGTGCCCGCCAGGGACATGTCCTGGTTCTTCACGACCGTTCCCAGGACCACGTTGATGATCACGATGCCCACGGCTTCCGCGAACAGCACGAGCGCGGCTATGAAAGCCACCGGCCTGCGCACCACGGCGCTCACCCCCTGTTACCTGCAGTACGTGCGATAGCGCGGACCCTACTAACCGGTAACGCTCCGGACAAGGGGTTCCGCAACCCCTTCACGCCCCCGTCCCTTCCGGGCTCGCACCCCACTTGTGCGGGCCCTCGTGCGTCGGGCAAAGAATTACGCGCCGCTTAGTAGGAAGCCCACAAAGAAACACCGGGAGTCGCTGCCCGTGCCGACAGAGACCTGGACCACACCTCGTGGCTACTGTGCGGTCAAGGTCTCCGGCGTACCGTGGTGCCACAAGGGATTTCGCGACTCGAGCAAGCCTCGAATCACACTCCGTGTGGGCAAGCTCACCATTGGGGACGGGTCGTAGGACCGTGTCGGTTGTCCCTAAACTCAGCTTGTTTCAAGGAGGGAGCCATCGTGCGCAAGGTGCTCATCGCCAACCGTGGCGAAATTGCTGTCCGTGTTGCCCGTGCTTGCCGGGACGCGGGAATCGGGAGCGTGGCCGTCTACGCAGACCCGGACCGCGACGCTCTGCATGTGCGTGCGGCCGACGAGGCATTCGCGCTGGGCGGTGACACCCCGGCCACCAGCTATCTGGACATGGCCAAGGTGCTCCAGGCGGCCAAGGACTCCGGGGCGGACGCGATCCACCCGGGTTACGGCTTCCTGTCGGAGAACGCCGAGTTCGCCCAGGCCGTGCTCGACGCCGGTCTCACGTGGATCGGCCCGCCGCCGCAGGCGATCCGGGACCTCGGTGACAAGGTCGCCGCCCGCCATATCGCCCAGCGCGCCGGCGCCCCGCTCGTCGCGGGCACCCCGGACCCGGTCGAGGGTTCCGCCGAGGTGGTCGCCTTCGCCGAGGAGCACGGGCTGCCGATCGCGATCAAGGCCGCGTTCGGCGGTGGCGGGCGCGGACTGAAGGTCGCGCGCACGCTGGAGGAGATCCCTGAGCTGTACGACTCCGCCGTCCGTGAGGCCGTCGCCGCGTTCGGGCGCGGGGAGTGCTTCGTGGAGCGCTACCTCGACAAGCCGCGGCACGTGGAGACCCAGTGCCTGGCCGACTCCCACGGCAACGTGGTCGTCGTCTCCACCCGTGACTGCTCGCTCCAGCGCCGCCACCAGAAGCTGGTCGAGGAAGCGCCCGCGCCCTTCCTGTCCGAGGCGCAGAACGCGGAGCTGTACGCGGCGTCCAAGGCGATCCTGAAGGAGGCCGGCTACGTCGGCGCCGGCACGGTCGAGTTCCTGGTCGGCACGGACGGCACGATCTCCTTCCTGGAGGTCAACACCCGCCTCCAGGTGGAGCACCCGGTCACCGAGGAGGTCACCGGCCTCGACCTCGTACGCGAGATGTTCCGCATCGCCGACGGCGAGGAGCTCGGTTACGACGACCCGGCCGTGCGGGGTCACTCCTTCGAGTTCCGGATCAACGGCGAGGACCCGGGCCGCGGCTTCCTGCCCGCCCCCGGCACCGTCACCGTGTTCGCGCCGCCGAGCGGCCCCGGTGTCCGCCTCGACGCGGGCGTCGAGTCCGGCTCGGTCATCGGCCCGGCCTGGGACTCCCTGCTGGCCAAGCTGATCGTGACCGGTGCGACGCGTGAGCAGGCGCTCCAGCGCGCGGCCCGCGCGCTGGCCGAGTTCAACGTCGAGGGCATGGCCACCGCCCTCACCTTCCACCGTGCGGTCGTCGTCGACCCGGCGTTCACCTCCGACCCGTTCCGCATCCACACCCGCTGGATCGAGACGGAGTTCGTCAACGAGATCAAGCCGTTCGCCGCTCCGGCCGACGCGGAGGCGGACGAGGAGTCCGGCCGCGAGACGGTCGTCGTCGAGGTCGGCGGCAAGCGCCTGGAGGTCTCGCTGCCCTCGTCGCTGGGCATGAGCCTGGCCCGTACGGGCCTCGCGGCGGGCGCCAAGCCCAAGCGCCGTGCGGCGAAGAAGTCCGGCTCGGCGGTCTCCGGCGACACCCTCGCCTCCCCGATGCAGGGCACGATCGTGAAGATCGCGGTGGAGGAGGGCCAGGAGGTCAATGAAGGCGATCTGATCGTCGTCCTGGAGGCCATGAAGATGGAGCAGCCGCTCAACGCCCACCGCGCCGGCACGATCAAGGGACTGGCCGCCGAAGTCGGCAGCTCGGTCTCCTCCGGTGCGGTCATCTGCGAGATCAAGGACTGATCCCCGCGGCAGCTGTTCCCACCTGTTCCACCGGCGCCCCGCTCATGTCGTACGACGTGACCGGGGCGCCGGTCATGGCGGGGACGGTCCGGCCGTCCGGCGTTACGGAGGACACCTCCGGTTGTGCGGTGGCATCCTGGACCCCGGGGCGGACACAGGGAGGACTGCGCAATGGCGATGAGTACGGCACGGACACCGGTCCACACGCCGGACCGGCCCATGCGCGCCGACGCGCGCCGCAATTACGACCGGCTGCTGGCCGAGGCCCGGGACTCCTTCGCCGAGCACGGCACCGACGCGTCCCTGGAGGACGTCGCGCGACGGGCGGGCGTGGGCATCGGCACGCTGTACCGGCACTTCCCGACCCGGCACGCGCTGATGAGCGCCGTGTTCCAGGAGGCGGTGGCCTCCCTGATCACCCGCTCCCGCGAACTGGCCGCGGCGGAGCAGCCGTGCACCGGCCTGGTGGAGTGGCTGGGCGCGCTCATCACTCATGCGGGTGAGTACCGGGGGCTGGCGCAGGCACTCATGTCGACGTGCCGGGACGAGACCTCGGCCCTGTCGCCGTGCAACGTGCCGTTGCGCGAGGCGGGTTCGGTGCTGCTGACCCGGGCTCAGGCGAGCGGGTCGGTGCGGTCCGAAGTGTCGATCGGCGACCTGATGCAGCTGACGAACGCGATCGCGCTGGCCGCGGAGCAGTCACCGGACGATCCGGAACTGGCGGAGCGGTTGCTGGCGCTGACGCTGCGGGGGTTGAGCAGTTCGGGACCTTCCGGCCCACCCAGCCCCTCCGGCGTTTGAGGAGCGGGGGCCCGGCAAACCAAGCCCCTCCGGCGACTGAGGAGCGGGGGCCCGGGGGCGGAGCCCCCGAAACCCGCTACCGCCGACGCAGGTCCGCCACCCGCGCCCGCTCCCCCTGCTCCGCCAGCACCGCCCCCCGCAACTGCTGCGCATGCGTGCGCCGCTGCCCCGGCAGCGGCGCGTCACGACGGGCGGACCGGCCGGGCGGGAGGGAGTCCGCGGACGATGCTCCCCCCGCGGCACCCGCCACCGCGATCTGCACTCCCTGGTCCGCCAGGGCCTGCAGTTCCGCGGCCGCCCGGTCGTCGTGCGCGGCCGGTTCGTCCGTCACCAGACGGGTGATGAGATCCGTCGGCACGGTCTGGAACATGGTGTCGGAACCGAGCTTGGTGTGGTCGGCGAGGACCACCACCTCCCCCGCGGCCTGCACCAGCGCCCGGTCCACGCTCGCGGAGAGCATGTTGGACGTGGAGAGTCCGCGTTCGGCGGTGAGCCCGCTCCCGGACAGGAAGGCGCGCGAGACCCGCAGCCCCTGGAGCGACTGCTCGGCCCCACTGCCCACCAGGGCGTAGTTGGAACCGCGCAGGGTGCCCCCGGTCATCACCACTTCCACCCGGTTGGCATGGGCCAACGCCTGGGCGACGAGCAGCGAGTTGGTGACCACGGTCAGACCGGGGACCCGCGCGAGCCGGCGGGCCAGCTCCTGCGTGGTCGTACCGGCGCCGACCACAATGGCCTCGCCTTCTTCGACGAGGCCGGCGGCCAGGTCGGCGATGGCCGTTTTCTCCGCGGTGGCGAGATGGGATTTCTGCGGAAAGCCGGACTCCCGCGTAAAACCGCCCGGCAAAACCGCACCGCCGTGCCGGCGGTCGAGGAGTCCTTCTGCCTCCAGTGCCCGCACGTCCCGCCGTACGGTCACTTCGGAGGTCTGGACGACGCGGGCGAGCTCACGGAGCGATACCGCCCCGTTGGCACGCACCATTTCGAGGATCAACTGACGACGTTCTGCAGCGAACACAAAACTGACAGTAACGTGACCGCCCGAGCGTTTTCAGCTGTTTGCGCCGAATAACAGAAGTTGTACACACAAGGGGCCACCAAGTGGTATAGGCGGCCCCGTTGTTGTTCCGTACTGATCGAACGGCGGTCGGCGGACCGCCTGAGTTGCCGGGAGTTGCCGGGGAATGCCGGATTCCCCGGGGCTCCCCCGCAGTCGGCTACGCCTCGCCCGCCTGCTTCCGGGTGTGCAACTGCCGGGCCACTTCAGCGATCGATCCCGACAGGGACGGATACACAGTGAAGGCGTTTGCGATCTGTTCCACGGTCAGATTGTTGTCGACCGCGATCGAGATGGGGTGGATCAGCTCGCTCGCCTTCGGCGCGACGACGCAGCCGCCGACCACGATGCCGGTGCCGGGCCGGCAGAAGATCTTGACGAAGCCGTCCCGGATCCCCTGCATCTTGGCGCGCGGGTTGCGCAGCAGCGGGAGCTTGACGACCCGGGCGTCGATCTTGCCCGCGTCGACGTCGGCCTGGCTGTAGCCGACCGTGGCGATCTCGGGGTCGGTGAAGACGTTCGAGGAGACCGTCTTCAGGTTCAGCGGGGCCACCGCGTCGCCGAGGAAGTGGTACATCGCGATCCGGCCCTGCATGGCGGCGACCGAGGCGAGCGCGAAGATCCCGGTGACGTCACCGGCCGCGTAGACGCCCGGCGCGCTGGTGCGGGAGACCTTGTCGGTCCAGATGTGGCCCGAGTCCTTCAGCCGGACCCCGGCGTCCTCCAGGCCCATGCCGGCGCTGTTCGGGATGGCGCCGACCGCCATCAGGCAGTGCGAGCCGGTGATGACCCGGCCGTCGGCGAGGGTCACCTCGACCCGGTCGCCGACCCGCTTGGCGGACTGGGCGCGGGAGCGGGCCATCACGTTCATGCCGCGGCGCCGGAAGACGTCCTCCAGGACGGCCGCCGCGTCGGGGTCCTCGCCCGGCAGCACGCGGTCCCGGGACGAGACGAGGGTGACGCGGGAGCCGAGCGCCTGGTAGGCACCGGCGAACTCCGCACCCGTCACACCCGAGCCGACCACGATGAGCTCCTCGGGGAGCTCGTCGAGGTCGTAGACCTGGGTCCAGTTCAGGATCCGCTCGCCGTCGGGGAGCGCGTCCGGGATCTCCCGGGGGTGGCCGCCGGTGGCGATCAGCACGGCGTCGGCGGTGAGCGTCTCCTCCGTGCCGTCGGCCGCGGTGACGACGACCTGGCGCGAGCCGTCGGCGGCCTGGAGGCCCTCCAGACGGCCGCGTCCACGCATCACCCTGGCGCCCGCACGGGTGACGGATGCGGTGATGTCATGCGACTGGGCGAGCGCCAGGCGCTTCACCCGTCGGTTGACCTTGCCCAGGTCGACGCCGACCACGCGCGCCGCCTGCTCTATGTGCGGAGTGTCGTCCGCGACGATGATGCCGAGCTCCTCGTACGAGGAGTCGAAGGTGGTCATCACCTCTGCCGTCGCGATCAGGGTCTTCGAGGGCACGCAGTCGGTGAGTACGGACGCGCCGCCGAGGCCGTCACAGTCGACGACGGTCACCTCCGCGCCGAGCTGGGCGCCCACCAATGCCGCCTCGTACCCGCCGGGTCCGCCGCCGATGATCACGATCCGGGTCACGAAAAGTCCGCCTCGCGTTTCTCGTCCCACGGCCGTCTGCTGTCCCGGCCGGGGGTCCGGGGGGCCGCCCCGGGGGAATGCAGTACGTACTTCATTGTCCCGCACGCGCCAAGGTGCTTCGCCCCGGGGCCCTCCATACGTGCGACGGGGCGCCGCGGACACGGGATGCGGCCGGTGAATCCGCCTCCCCGGGCAGGGTTGTTCCTCCCGGGAATCGACGCTCCCGGTGTCACCTCCCGTACCCTCGATCCCATGTCGCTCTACGCCGCGTACGCCGGCAACCTCGACGCGCGGCTGATGACGCGCCGCGCACCCCACTCCCCGCTGCGCGGCACCGGCTGGCTGAACGGCTGGCGGCTGACGTTCGGCGGCGAGCAGATGGGCTGGGAGGGCGCGCTGGCCACG
The DNA here is from genome assembly GCF_044458665.1 of Streptomyces sp. NPDC050422. NCBI lineage: Bacteria > Bacillati > Actinomycetota > Actinomycetes > Kitasatosporales > Streptomycetaceae > Streptomyces > Streptomyces sp. NPDC050422. The sequence goes on along the minus strand of NZ_JBITIE010000008.1, from coordinate 235,258 downwards.
GTGGTCGAGGCGCCGCGCTCCCAGGTGTTCGTGGCGCTGTACGACCTGGCGCCGATGGACGAGGACTCCATGGACCGCTGGGAGGGTGTCGGCCTGGACATCTACCGCCGCATGCGGGTCCGGGTGCACACCCTGGACGGCGAGGAGCCGGCCTGGATGTACGTGCTGAACGGGTACGAGGGCGGGCTGCCGTCCGCCCGCTACCTGGGCGAGATCGCCGACGCGGCCGATTCCGCGGGCGCGCCGCACGATTATGTGATGGAACTCCGCAAGCGCCCCTGCTGAGCGCCGGAAACCCGCGCTGATCTGCCCTTTCGCATGATCCCGGCGGGATGACTGTGGGAACGCACGAACGAACACGGTCAGTCTCTGTACGGGAGCATCTACGCGCGTAGGGATTCAGCGGTTACGCTCATCCGCGTGAACGCATCAGTTATTCCGGACCACATCCAGGGCGACCCGCACGCCGCCGCTGCCGACGCCGCCGCCCGCCTGCGCGAGCTGACCGGTGCCGAGACCCATGACGTCGCCCTCGTGATGGGTTCCGGCTGGGCGCCCGCCGGCGATGCGCTCGGCACACCGGAGGCCGAGTTCCCGGTGACGGACCTGCCCGGATTCCCCGCCCCCGCCGTCGAGGGGCACGGCGGCACGATCCGCTCGTACCGCATCGGCGCGAAGCGCGTCCTGGTCTTCCTGGGCCGTACGCACTTCTACGAGGGCCGCGGCGTCGCCGCCGTGTCCCACGGGGTGCGCACCGCGGTCGCCGCGGGCTGCAAGACCATCGTCCTGACGAACGGCTGCGGCGGTCTGCGCGAGGGCATGCGCCCCGGACAGCCGGTCCTGATCAGCGACCACATCAACCTCACGGCGGCGTCGCCGATCATCGGCGCCAACTTCGTCGACCTGACCGACCTGTACTCCCCGCGGCTGCGGGCGCTGTGCAAGGAGATCGACGAGACCCTCGAAGAGGGCGTGTACGTGCAGTTCCCCGGCCCGCACTACGAGACCCCGGCCGAGATCAACATGGTCCGTGTGATGGGCGGCGACCTCGTCGGCATGTCCACGGTGCTGGAGGCCATCGCGGCCCGCGAGGCGGGCGCGGAGGTGCTGGGCATCTCCCTGGTGACGAACCTGGCGGCGGGGCTGAGCGGGGAGCCGCTGAACCACGAAGAGGTGCTGCAGGCGGGGCGCGACTCGGCGACCCGGATGGGGTCGCTGCTGGCCCGGGTCCTGGACCGGATCTGACCGCACTGCGGTGCCTTTCGGGGGCGCTGCCCCCGTACCCCCCGCTCCTCAATCGCCGGAGGGGCTTGAAAGTCAGCCTCGCCGGCGCTTGAGGCGCGGGGGCCCGGGGGCGGAGCCCCCGGTTACGGGAAGGGGCGGGGAGGGGACAAGGCCCGCCGCAGGCGCCCCCCGCACAGCAACCCCACCAGACCAAGAGGAAGGCGGACCACCGTGCAGCAGGAGCAGAACCTCATCGCCCGGGCCAGGACCTGGCTCGCCGAGGACCCCGACCCCGAGACCCGCGACGAGCTCGCGAAGCTCATCGACGCCGAGGACCTCGAGGAGCTCGGCGCGCGGTTCGCCGGCACGCTCCAGTTCGGCACCGCCGGACTCCGCGGTGAGATCGGCGCCGGGCCCATGCGGATGAACCGCGCCGTCGTCATCCGCGCAGCCGCCGGGCTCGCCGCGTACCTGAAGGCTCAGGGTCAGGACGGCGGCCTCGTCGTCATCGGCTACGACGCCCGCTACAAGTCCACCGACTTCGCCCGGGACACCGCCGCCGTGATGATCGGGGCCGGTCTGCGGGCAGCCGTACTCCCCCGCCCGCTCCCCACCCCCGTACTGGCGTACGCCATAAGGCATCTGGGTGCCGTCGCCGGCGTCGAGGTCACCGCCAGCCACAACCCGCCGCGCGACAACGGCTACAAGGTCTACCTCGGCGACGGCTCGCAGATCGTGCCCCCGGCCGACGGCGAGATCGCCGCCGCGATCGCGGCTGTCGGCCCGCTGGACACCGTCCCCCGCCCCGACAGCGGCTGGGAGACCCTCGGCGACGAGGTACTGGACGCCTATCTGGCGCGTACGGACGCGGTACTGGCCGCAGGTTCGCCCCGCACGGCCCGTGTCGTCCACACGGCCATGCACGGCGTCGGCACGTCCGTGCTCACCGCCGCCTTCGACCGCGCCGGCTTCCCCGCCCCGGTCCTCGTCGCCGAACAGGCCGATCCGGACCCCGCGTTCCCCACCGTGGCCTTCCCCAACCCGGAGGAACCCGGCGCGATGGATCTCGCGTTCGCCACCGCACGCCGCTCGGACCCCGACATCGTCATCGCCAACGACCCGGACGCGGACCGGTGCGCCGTCGCCGTCCCGGACGCCGCCGTGGACGGCGGCTGGCGGATGCTGCGCGGCGACGAGGTCGGCGCGCTGCTCGCCGCCCACCTCGTCGGACGCGGTGTCACCGGTGTGTTCGCCGAGTCGATCGTGTCCTCGTCCCTCCTCGGCCGGATCGCCGAGAAGGCGGGCCTCGGCTACGAGGAGACGCTGACCGGCTTCAAGTGGATCGCCCGCGTGGACGGCCTGCGGTACGGCTACGAGGAGGCGCTCGGGTACTGCGTCGACCCGGACGGCGTCCGCGACAAGGACGGCATCACGGCCGCGCTCCTGGTCGCCGAACTCGCCTCCGTACTCAAGGAACAGGGCCGCACGCTGCTCGACCTGCTGGACGATCTCGCGGTCGAGCACGGGCTGCACGCCACCGACCAGTTGTCGGTCCGGGTCGAGGACCTGTCCGTCATCGCGGACGCCATGCGCCGCCTGCGCGAGCAGCCGCCGACCGCGCTCGCGGGCCTGGCCGTCGCCTCGGCCGAGGACCTGTCCCGGGGCACGGAGCTGCTGCCCCCCACCGACGGGCTGCGCTACCACCTGGAGGGCGCCCGGGTGATCGTCCGCCCGAGCGGCACCGAGCCGAAGCTCAAGTGCTACCTGGAGGTCGTGGTCCCGGTCGCCTCGGCCGACGAGCTGCCGGCGGCCCGCGCGAAGGGTGCGGAGCTGCTGGCCGGCATCAAGCGGGACCTGGCGGCCGCGGCCGGGATCTGACGGTCCGGTGCCGGACACCGGCTCACGTACGCATCAGGTACGTGAAGCCGGTGTCCGGTCCCACGCAGGACTGGAGCGTCAGGTCGCCCCAGTACAGCCCGTGCGCGGGGGTGCCGCGGCCGGGCGTGAGGTAGCGGGCGTACACCCGGAAGGTCAGGGTCTCGCGCGGCGTCCCGACGGTGACGCGTGTTCCGACGGGCAGCGTCGCGAACCGGCTGAACCCGCAGTAGTCGTGGCCGACGACCACGGCCGTACGCATCTTGTACCCGTCCTCCTTGCCGAAGTCCGGACCGGACCACTGGACCGCCTCCTGGCACGCGTCGATCTCCTCCTGGCCGCCGCGCACGACCGACGACGTCCAGCTGCCGATCCGCAGCACGGTCCCCTGTTCGGGGGCGGGCGTGCTGTCGGTCGCGGCGAGTCGTGACGGTGTGGGGGTCGGGGTCGCGGCGGGCTTCCGGCGGGAGAGGCCGGGGCCCGGTACGGCGGAGGCGCGGGGCGCCGGAGCCGTCGTCCGCGCGGGCGTGGACGGCGGGGGCACGCGGGCCGGGAGCGGGCTCGCGTACGCGGATCCCTCCGGTGGTGCCGGAACCGGCTCCCGTACGGCCACCGGCGTCTCCCGGACCGCGGGCCCGGCCCCGCACCCGTCGCCCGTCATCCGGTCCCACCCGTCATCACGCCCACCCCCTGCCGCCCGGTCGGACGCCGGGGCGGCAGACGCAATGTAAGGAGACGGACGTGACGGACGGGCCCGGAAACAGGCGAACCGGCCGGCTTTCACAAGGAAGTTGCCCGTAGGCCGCCGGGCATACATGCGGACGTTCCGGCGGGTATCTCAACCGGCCGTGGCGCCCGTCGCGGACCGCGGTGCAGGACACCCGGCCCCGCGCCCACGAGTCAGGCGCCGACCGCCGCCTCCTCCTCGCTGCGCCGGTTCGCGAGGTCGACCTCGACCATGTGCGCCTCGGCCCACGCGCGCAGCACGGCCAGTGGTTCCACCAGAGTCAGGCCGAGCGGGGTGAGCCGGTAGTACACGCGCGGCGGCACCGTCGGTTCCACCCGGCGGCCGACCAGGCCGTCGCGGGTCAGCCCGCGGAGCGTGACCGACAGCATCTTCTGCGAGATGCCCGTCATCCCGCGCTGGAGCTCGCCGAAACGCACCTCCCCGGGAGATGCCTCCGCCAGCACCTTGACGGCCATCGACATCCACTTCGTGCCGATCCGGTCGAGCAGACGGCGGGTCGGACACTGCGGATCGAAGAGATCCCCGCGCCGCCCGTCGGAGGAGTGCGGTGCCGAGTCGGAGGAGTGGGGTGCCGAGTCGGAGGAGTGGGGTGTCGAGGAGGTCACCTGGAGCTCACCACCTGTGGCAGAAGTACGGTCTTGGCACCCCCAGGCTAGTTACCTACCGTTGTGTTGTCACCATTGGTAACTGTCTGGGAGAACCGCATGCCCGCGCCACACAGCCGTCACCGTCCCGTCGAGCTCCGCCGGATCACGGCCAACGGCGTCGAACTCAACGTGGCGGTCGCCGGTGACGGCCCCGCCGTCCTGCTGCTGCACGGCTTCCCCCACACCTGGCAGCTGTGGACCCCCGTCATGGACGAGCTGGCCGGGCACTACCGCGTCATCGCACCCGACCTGCGTGGAGCCGGGCTGAGCACGCGGGCGGACGGCGGATACGACGCCGGTACGCTCGCGGCCGATGCCGAGGCCCTGCTCGACGCCCTCGGGGAGAGCTCCGCGGCCGTGATCGGCATCGACGCGGGCGCGCCACCGGCGTTCCTGCTCGCCATGCGCCGCCCCGGGCGGGTCCGGCAGCTGGTGCTCATGGAGTCGCTCCTGGGCGGGCTGCCGGGCGCCGAGGAGTTCCTCGCCCACGGGGCGCCCTGGTGGTTCGGCTTCCACCGCGAGCCCGGGCTCGCGGAATCGGTGCTCACCGGGAACGAGGCCCGGTACATCGACTGGTTCCTCACCGAGGGAACGCTCGGGCAGGGCGTGGCCCCCGACGTCCGTGACGCCTTCGTCCGCGCGTACACCGGAACCGAGACGCTGCGGTGCGCCTTCTCGTACTACCGGTCGCTGCCGGCGAGCGCCCGGCAGATCCAGGAAGCCGTCCTCGCGGGCCGGCTGACCGTCCCGGTCATGGCCATCGGCTCCCATCCGGTGGGCAGAGCCCTCGAACAGCAGCTCCGGCCGGTGGCCGACGACCTCGTCGGCCACCTCGTCGAGGACTGCGGCCACATCATCCCGCTGCACCGCCCGCAGGCGCTGCTCGGTCTGCTGGAACCGTTCCTCGCCGCGACCCCCGGACTGACCGAAAGGCCCTAGCCGATCGCGCCCAGCACCACCAGCAGCACCGCGCCCACGACGGCCGGTGCGATCACCTCGTACGCCCAGCGGACCGACTTGGTGACGCCCTCGGCGGCGGGCTTGTCGCTCGCTCGCTCAACGAGCTCCTGCAGGTCCCGGACCGACTGGTCCGCGTCCGCCGCCCGCGCCTTCGTGTCGCGCACGTCGGCGGTGACGGACGTCCGGCTGTACGGGTCGTCGATGGACCGCTGGGACTGACGGCGGGCGGCCTTCTTGCGCTGCCGCAGCGACACCGGGACCGCCCAGAGCTGGTACTTCTCGCCGTCGCGGGTGAAGATCTCGCTCGAGTACCCGGCCCGGACGTCCGCGACGTCGGTCCACGGCAGCGTGATCGTCCGGAAGGGGTTGCGGATCCGGATGCGCCGGTCGTTGGCGAAGACCACCGGCCGCAGGGTGAAGGCGACCACCAGCGGCACGACGGTCAGCAGGCCGGCCAGCGCCAGCCACGGCACACGGTCCTCGCCCCGGAGGGCGGCGTCCCCTCCGATCCAGCCGATGAGCAGGAGCAGCAGGACTCCCCCGGCCAGCCCGGCGGGCGACCGGAACGTCCGGTCGGCGTAGGTGGGCTCGGTGGGCGGCGTGGGGCTCGTCATGAGCCCGATTCTGCCTGACGTGCGCGCCGGACGCGGGGGCGGCTGCCCGGACACGCGTACGGGGGCGGGCGGGGCGGGTACGGATGCGCGTTCACCCGGCCCCGCACCTCACGCCTCGGCGCCGCGCGATGCGCGAACGGCACGGGCCCCTGTACAGGCCGCTACGCGCGTAGATATGCTCATGTGGTGACCATGCCCACCACTGCCCCCGCATTCGCCGACGCGACGGCGTCCGACAGTGCGCTGCGCCGCTTCCTGCACGGGCTGCCCGGCGTCGACGCCGTCGGCCTCGAAGCGCGCGCCGCCTCGCTCGGAACCCGTTCGATCAAGACGACGGCCAAGGCTTACGCCATCGACCTCGCCATTTCGATGATCGACCTGACGACGCTGGAAGGCTCGGACACCCCGGGCAAGGTCCGCGCGCTCGCCACCAAGGCCGTCCATCCCGATCCCACCGACCGCACGACCCCGCACACCGCCGCCGTCTGCGTCTACCCCGACATGGCGGCGACCGCGGTCGCCGCGCTGGCCGGCTCCGGCGTGAAGGTGGCGTCCGTCGCGACGGCCTTCCCCGCCGGGCGCGCCGCGCTCGACGTGAAGCTCGCGGACGTCCGCGACGCCGTCGCGGCCGGGGCCGACGAGATCGACATGGTGATCGACCGCGGCGCCTTCCTCTCCGGCCGTTACCTGAAGGTGTACGAGGAGATCCTCGCCGTGAAGGCCGAGTGCGGCCGGGCACGGCTGAAGGTGATCTTCGAGACCGGCGAGCTGTCCACGTACGACAACATCCGGCGGGCCTCCTGGCTCGGGATGCTGGCGGGCGCGGACTTCATCAAGACGTCGACCGGCAAGGTCGGGGTCAACGCCACCCCCGCCAACACCCTGCTGATGCTGGAGGCGGTGCGCGACTTCCGTGCGCAGACCGGCGTCCAGATCGGCGTGAAGCCGGCCGGCGGCATCCGTACGACCAAGGACGCCATCAAGTTCCTCGTCCTGGTGAACGAGACGGCGGGCGAGGACTGGCTGGACAACCACTGGTTCCGCTTCGGCGCGTCCAGCCTGCTGAACGACCTGCTGATGCAGCGCCAGAAGCTCAGCACCGGCCGTTACTCCGGCCCCGATTACGTGACGGTGGACTGATTCCCATGGCATCTGCATTCGAGTACGCACCGGCGCCGGAATCCCGTTCCGTCGTCGACATCGCCCCCTCGTACGGGCTCTTCATCGACGGCGAGTTCACCGACGCCGCCGACGGCAAGGTCTTCAAGACGGTCAGCCCGTCGTCCGAGGAGGTGCTCGCCGAGGTCGCGCGGGCAGGCGCCGCGGACGTGGACCGGGCCGTGAAGGCGGCCCGCCGGGCGTTCGAGAAGTGGTCGGCGCTGCCCGGCTCCGAGCGCGCCAAGTACCTGTTCCGGATCGCCCGCATCATCCAGGAGCGCTCGCGCGAGCTGGCCGTCCTGGAGACCCTGGACAACGGCAAGCCGATCAAGGAGACCCGCGACGCGGACCTCCCGCTGGTCGCCGCGCACTTCTTCTACTACGCGGGCTGGGCCGACAAGCTGGACCACGCGGGCTACGGCGCGAACCCGCGCCCGCTCGGCGTCGCCGGCCAGATCATCCCGTGGAACTTCCCGCTCCTGATGCTCGCGTGGAAGATCGCCCCGGCGCTCGCCACCGGCAACACGGTGGTGCTCAAGCCCGCCGAGACGACCCCGCTCTCCGCGCTCTTCTTCGCGGACATCTGCCGCCAGGCCGGGCTGCCCAAGGGCGTCGTCAACATCCTGACGGGCTACGGGGACGCGGGCTCGGCACTCGTCGAGCACGAGGACGTCAACAAGATCGCCTTCACCGGGTCGACCGCGGTCGGCAAGGCCATCGCCCGCCAGATCGCCGGCACGGGCAAGAAGGCCACGCTGGAACTGGGCGGCAAGGGCGCCAACATCGTCTTCGACGACGCGCCCATCGACCAGGCCGTCGAGGGCATCGTCACCGGCATCTTCTTCAACCAGGGCCAGGTCTGCTGCGCCGGCTCACGCCTCCTCGTACAGGAGTCGATCGAGGAGGAGCTGCTGGACGCGCTCAAGCGCCGGCTGTCCACGCTGCGCCTGGGCGACCCGCTGGACAAGAACACCGACATCGGGGCGATCAACTCCGCGGAGCAGCTCTCCCGGATCACCGCACTCGTCGAGACGGGCGAGGCCGAGGGCGCGGACCGCTGGTCGGCACCCTGCGAGCTGCCGTCGGCCGGTTACTGGTTCGCGCCGACGCTGTTCACCGGCGTCACCCAGGCGCACACCGTCGCCCGGGACGAGATCTTCGGCCCGGTCCTGTCCGTGCTGAGCTTCCGTACGCCGGACGAGGCGGTCGCCAAGGCCAACAACAGCCAGTACGGCCTCTCGGCCGGCATCTGGACGGAGAAGGGCTCCCGCATCCTCGCGGTGGCGAACAAGCTCCGGGCGGGCGTCGTCTGGGCCAACACGTTCAACAAGTTCGACCCGACCTCGCCGTTCGGCGGATACAAGGAGTCGGGCTTCGGCCGCGAAGGCGGCCGTCACGGTCTGGAGGCCTACCTCGATGTCTGACGGACGACTGAGCGTCTTCAAGACCTACAAGCTGTACGTCGGGGGCAAGTTCCCCCGCTCCGAGAGCGGCCGGGTGTACGAGGTGACCGACTCCAAGGGCAAGTGGCTGGCGAACGCGCCCCAGTCCTCCCGCAAGGACGCCCGGGACGCCGTCGTGGCCGCCCGCAAGGCGTTCGGCGGCTGGTCGGGCGCGACCGCGTACAACCGTGGCCAGGTCCTCTACCGCATCGCGGAGATGCTGGAGGGCCGCCGGGACCAGTTCGTCCGCGAGGTGGCGGAGGCCGAGGGGCTGTCGAAGTCCAAGGCGGCCGCCGTCGTGGACGCGGCGGTCGACCGCTGGGTCTGGTACGCGGGCTGGACGGACAAGATTGCCCAGATCGTGGGCGGGGCGAACCCGGTCGCGGGGCCGTTCTTCAACCTCTCGACCCCCGAACCGACCGGTGTGGTCACGATCCTGGCCCCGCAGGAGTCCTCGTTCCTGGGCCTGATCTCGGTGGTCGCCCCGGTGATCGCGGCCGGCAACACCGCGGTCGTCATCGCCTCGGCCGAGGCCCCGCTGCCCGCGCTGTCGCTGGGCGAGGTGCTGGCCACCTCGGACCTGCCGGGCGGCGTGGTCAACATCCTGTCGGGGAAGACGGCGGAGATCGCCGTGCCGCTCGCCTCCCACCAGGACGTGAACGGCATCGACCTGACGGGGGCCGACGCGGATCTGGCGAAGGAGCTGGAGATCGCGGCGGCCGACAACCTGAAGCGGGTCTCCCGCCCACAGGCTGTGGACGGCGACAGCAACGGCAGCGGCTGGTCGGCCGATCCGGGCACCCGCCGGCTGACGGCGTTCCTGGAGACCAAGACGGTCTGGCACCCGACGGGCGCGCTGGGTGTGTCGGGCTCCTCGTACTGACGCAGGCAGGGCAGCGGCCCGTGCCCCGGAATTCTTCCGGGGCACGGGCCGCGTCCATGTCAGCCGTGCAGCAGGCCCGCGACCTGCCCCACCACGGGCAGGTCCTTGAGCGCGCCGCCGCTGGTCACCGGGTCGGTGACGGCGGCGGTGGAGACCGGCTTGAAGTCGGCGACCTGCGTCCCCACCGCGTTGTCCAGCGGGTCGACGCCCGTACCGGCCAGCGGGTCGAGGCGCAGGTGCGTCACCGGCGCGATGCCGTTGTCGAGCGAGTGGCCGAGCGCGCCGGTGACCGCGCCGCCGGCCGCCTCGCTCGCCTCGCCGAGGCTGGTGTCCGTCCCCGACGCCTGCACGAGGGGCAGCGGGGCCGCCTGGGCCGCAGCACCCCCCGCGCCGAGCGCGGCACCCACCGCGGTGACGGTCAGACCTGCCCGCAGCAGCGTGCGGCGCCGGGACTTGGAAAGTGCGTGACGTGCCATGAAGTTCCCACCTGATCGGGCCGATTCGAACCATCAATCGAGTAATCGGTTGAGTGCACAGAGTAGTTGAGGTGTGATGCCGGATACCAACAGGACCTCCGGGGATCCCCTGTGCGGGTCAATGCCTCACACTTGTGTTCTGTGAGTTCCCAAGCGATTTCGACCCGCGTCGTCCTGTTGGCGGGCCCCTCCGGCTCCGGCAAGTCCTCCCTGGCCGCCCGTACCGGTCTTCCGGTGCTGCGGCTGGACGACTTCTACAAGGAGGCAGGCGACCCCACGCTGCCGCTCGTCACCGGCAGTACGGACATCGACTGGGACTCCGCGCTGTCCTGGGACGCCGACGCGGCGGTCGCCGCGATCGCCGAACTGTGCCGCACCGGACGCACCGACGTACCGGTGTACGACATCGCGACCAGCTCCCGGACGGGCCACGAGGGGTTCCACATCGAGCGCACGCCGCTCTTCGTCGCCGAGGGGATCTTCGCCGCGGACATCGTCGAACGGTGCCGGTCGCTGGGCCTCCTGGCGGACGCCCTGTGCCTGCGCGGCCGCCCGTCGACCACGTTCCGCCGCCGGCTGCTGCGGGACCTGCGGGAAGGCCGCAAGTCCGTGCCGTTCCTGCTGCGCCGGGGCTGGCGGCTGATGCGCGCCGAACGCCGCATCGTGGCGCGCCAGGCGCAACTGGGGGCGCACCCCTGCGGCAAGGAGGAGGCGCTGGGGCGGCTGGCCGCGGCAGCGGCGGGACACCGCCGGGCGCGAGCGGCGCGCGGCGCGGTGTAGCGGGGGAAGAGGCGGGCGGCGTGGCCGATTCCCGCCGAGCGGCTTCGGACGATCTGCGGCATACCTCTGTACGGGCCGGGCAGGCCCGTATACCTTCGCCGTGAGGCCACGAATTGAAACGATTCACAACCTCGTTGCGGCCACCACCACGGCCGTGACGAGCGCTTCCGCCATGCCCGCTCACAGCCGCCCGGCCTCGCGCACGCGCCCCATGACAACGTTTCCCTCACGAGAGAAGGATCGTCATGAACCACGAATCGGGAGACGGCCCGCGTCGGCGCGCCTTCCTCGCCGGCGGTCTGGTCGCGGCGGCCGCGGCAGCAGGTGCGCTGCCCGGCACCGCGGCGGCCGCGGCACCGGCCACCCCCGCCGGCGGCGCGACCGGCACATCCCCCGTCGGTGCGGCCGGAGCCCCCGCCGCCGCCCGCCCTGCCACCGCGCCGGCGGCCTACCGCAAGGCACCGGCCGGCCGGTGGGACGCTTACAACCTGTCGCCCGCGAGCCGCACGGTGCGTCCGGTGGCCGTGTACGCGACCACCGGAACGGCCGAGGGCGCCGCGTCCCTGACGTCCCGCCACGGCTCCGGCACAGCGCGCCTGACCGGGGCGGGCTCCTCCGTCACACTGGACTTCGGCCGGGAGGTAGGCGGCTTCGTCTCGCTCACCCTCGCCGGCGACAGCGACGACAGCCAGATCGTCGGGCTCACCTACAGCGAACTGTCCACCTACGCCGGCCCGTCGGCGAGCGACGGTTCCAACGGCGGCAGCAACAACGAGCCCGCCGTGCAGTACGCGGCGCCGCCCGGGGGCCGGGTGGACACCTCGAAGGACACACCGGTCGCCGGTGCGGGGAAGACGGCCACTCCGGCGTCCCAGCAACGGGGCGGCTTCCGTTACCTGACCGTCGTCAACGAGACCGCCGGGACGGTGGCGCTGACCGGTGCGACGGTGCGCGTGACCTTCGCGCCGAACGCCCGCGACCTGCGCGCGTACCCCAACTACTTCCACTGCGACGACGATCTGCTGAACCGGATCTGGTACGCCGGTGCCTACACGGTCCAGACGAACATCATCGCGAGCGACGAGGGCCGCGTCTGGGGCCCGCCGGACGTCGGCTGGGCCAACGACGCCCGGGTCGGCGAGCTGGGCGGCACCGTCCTGGTCGACGGCGCCAAGCGCGACCGCACGGTGTGGCCCGGCGACCTCGGCATCTCCGTGCTGACCGACCACGTGTCGCTGGGCGACCTCGACACCGTACGCAGCGCCCTCCAGACCCTGTACAACCACCAGGACCCGGCGAGCGGCGCGCTCCCGTACGCGGGACCGGCCGTCAACTTCATCGGCAACTCCGACGCGTACCACCTGTGGACGCTCATCGGCACCGCCTCCTACGCCCAGCTCAGCGGCGATCTCGACTGGACCCGTACGGTCTACGACGCCTATCTCAAGGCCCTCGCCCACGTGGTCGCGAAGCTCGACACCGACGGGCTTTTGAACGTGACCGCCGCCGCCGACTGGGCCCGCACCGATGCCGACGGCAAGAACCTCGAAGCCAACGCGATCATGTACCGGGCACTGGTCGTGGCCGGCCCGCTCGCCCGCTCGATGGGTGACGCGGCGACCGCCGCCGCCTGCGCGGAGCACGCGCAGAAGCTCAGGCAGGCGGTCGACACCCAGGGCTACTGGGACGCGGCGGCGGGCCTGTACCGGGACAAGCCCACCGGCGCGGGCGCCGCGCTGTACCCACAGGACGGCAACGCGCTGGCCGTGTGGTTCGGGCTGGTGACCGACCCGGAGCGGGCCCGGACCGTGAGCGCGGCGCTGGCGAAGCGGTGGACGGCGGTCGGAGCGCTCACCCCGGAGAAGGGCCCCGACTCCGTCCATCCCTTTCCCGGCAGCATGGAGGTGCACGCCCACTTCGCGGCGGGCCGCGACGCCGCGGCGCTCGAACTGATCCGGCGCGAATGGGGCTACATGCTCAACGCCCCGCACGGAACCGCGAGCACCTTCTGGGAGGGGTACCGCACCGACGGCAGCTCCGACTACAGCGGCTCGTACATGAGCGCCGCGCACGGCTGGTCGACCGGCCCGACGTCCGCGCTCACCTACTTCCTGCTCGGCATCGCACCGGCGTCGGACGGCGGCGCGGGCTACTCCGTGGCCCCCCGACCCGGCGGACTGCGGCGCGCTGAGGGCCAGTTGACGACGCCCGCCGGGGTGATCCGCGCATCGTGGAAGGCCCGGCCGCACGGCGGCTTCGACCTGTCGCTCAGCGCACCGGCCGCAGTGGTGGACGAGATCGCGGTACCCGTCCCCGACGGGGCCGCCTGCGTCGTACGGGTCGACGGGAAGCGCGCCTGGGACGGGTCGTCCCTGGCCCACGGGGCCCGTGCGCTGCCGGGGCAGGTCGTCCTGTCCGGACCGTCCGTCCTGTCCGGGGCTTCCGGACGTACGCACGAGGTGACGGTACGCCGACGCTGAGCCGCCCCTTCCGCAGCGCACCACGAACAGGAGTCAGGATCAGATGACCACACGTTCGAGAACACGCCTCACCGGACTTGTCGCGGCCGCGAGCGGGGCCCTCCTGCTGGGCGTCCTGCCGTCCCCGGCGGGAAGCGCGGCCGCCGCGCCCCGCCCTGCGGCCGGGCACGCCGGCCCCTGGGACACCGCCAACTACCGGCCGCAGCCCGGCCGCTGGCAGCCGTACGTCCTCGCGCCCACCGGACACCGCGTCGAACCGGTGTCCGTGCTCTCCGCGGATCCGCGCGGCGGCGCGATCAAGGGCGACCCGAAGGCCGTCCTGGGCAGGGCCGGACACCCGGTGCGGCTGGTCAGCGACGGCGACCGCACCAAGTCCCCTCTCCTCACCCTGGACTTCGGCAAGAACGTCGGCGGGAAGATCCGCGTCCATGTCGACGGAGCGTCCGCGACACCTCCGAAGCTTCATGTGTGTTTCAGCGAATCGCGTCAGTTCGCCGCCGTGCAACCGCAGGACAACAACGGGCAGGCGGCGCACGCGCCGGGCTGTGACACCGCGAACATCTGGAACGGCTACCCGGGCACCGCCTACACCTACGACTCCGACAGCCACACCCTCGAACTCGACCCGGCGAAACTGCCGGCCACCCTGACCGACCCGCAACTGCGCGGCGGGTTCCGCTACGCGACCCTGTTCCTCGACGGTCCGGGCTGGGTGGACGTGGGCAGGGTGTCCCTGGACTTCACCGCCGTTCCGAATCAGCCCGACCCGGCGGCGTACAAGGGCTGGTTCCTCTCCAGCGACAACGAGCTGAACAAGATCTGGTACGCCGGTGCCTACACCGTCCAGCTCAACACCTGGATGTCGGACACCGCGAAGAGCTGGCCGTACGAGCCGGGCGAGGCCGACCACGCCGACGACCAGGTGCCGCACGCCGATCCGGCCGAAGAGGTCATCTTCGACGGCGGCAAGCGCGACCGCATCGTCTGGCAGGGCGACCTCGCCGTCCAGGCACCGGTGACGTACCTGAGCACGAACGACGTCCCGGCGGTCGAGAACTCGCTGTCCTCCCTCGCCGCGCAGCAGCTGGACGACGGCTACGTACCGGCCGCGAGCCTGGTCGGGCAGCACAACCAGGACGAGCTGCGCACCTACGGCGAGTACGTCACCTGGTTCGTCCACAACCTCTACAACCACTGGCTCTACACCGGAGACCGCGCCTACCTGGACCGGTGGTGGCCCCAGCTGACCCGGGCCACGGCGTGGCTGGAGAAGGTGCGCAGCACGGACCCGAAGGGTCTGATCGCGTTCCAGGCCTCGGGCTCCTGCGGGCACTACGGCTACGGCGACTGCGGCCACGAGACGTACGTCAACGCCCTCTACGCCCGCAATCTCGACGAGATGGCGGAGCTCGCCGGGGCCAGGGGCACCGCCTCGGACGCCGGCGGGTACGCCTCGCGCGCCGCGGAGGTGAGGAAGGCCGTCAACGAGCAGCTCTGGGACGAGAAGGCCGGCGCCTACCGGCTGTCCCGCGAGATCCCGGACGCCTATCCGCAGGACGCCAACGCCACGGCGGTGCTGGCCGGTATCGCGGACCGGGACCGGGCGGGGCGGGCGATGGACTACCTGAAGCGCAACAGCTGGGGCCCGTACGGCGCCCTGACCGTGTCGCCCAGCACGCCCAACGCGTCGATCAACCCGTCCTACGAGCCGCTGCCCAGCGGCTTCGAGGCGGACGCCCGGCTGACGGCGGCCGATCCGAGCGGCGGATCGCAGAAGAGCGCCCTGGAGCTGATGCGTACCTTCTGGGGCTACCAGCTCACCCAGGACCCGGGCGGCACGTTCTGGGAGAAGGCCGACGTGAACGGGCAGCCGGGCATCAAGCAGTTCACCAGCCTCGCCCACGGCTGGGCGTCCGGCCCCACGGTCACGCTGACCAACCAGGTGCTGGGTGTGCGGCCGACCGGCCCCGGCTTCTCGACGTACTCGATCGTGCCGCACCCGGGCGACCTGACCTGGGCGCAGGGCAGCGTCCCGACGCCGCACGGCGACATCACCACGTCCTGGCGTTCCCGGGCCGACGGCTTCGTGCTGAACGCCACAGCCCCCAAGGGCACCTCGGGGCGGCTCGCCGTCCCGACGGGCGGGAAGAAGGTGCGGGTGAAGCTCGACGGGATCACCGTCTGGGACGGCTCACGGGCGGTCGGCGGCGCACGGGCCACCACGGACGGTGTGCAGGTGTACGTGGACGGCGTCGCGTCCGGTCACCACGTGCTGCGCGCGCAGACCCGCTGACCCGCTGCCCCTCTGACAGCGCTCCGGTCACGTGGGGAGGGGCCGCTCGCCATGAGCGGCCCCTCCGTACGCGCCGAGGGGCCGGACAGGACCCCCCGGCCCGTCCGACCCCTCGGCTTCCCCCGTACACCGCCGCCTCCCCCGAAGCGACGATCCGTTCCCCCGTACCCCGTTCCCCCGTTCCCCCGTATCCCCGTATCCCCGTTCCCCCGTTGCCTCAGGCCACCAGCTCGCCGAAGGACTCCTCCTCGTCACGGCCGAAGCTGAGGACCTCGTCCTCACGCAGCCGGCGGAGCGACCGCCAGATGCTGGACTTCACCGTGCCGACACTGATGTCGAGGATGGACGCGATCTCCGGGTCCGTGCGGCCCTCGTAGTAGCGCAGGACCAGCATCGTGCGCTGCGTCTCGGGCAGTCGCGCCAGCGCCTGCCAGAGCACGGCGCGCAGCTCCGTACCGCGCATCGCGTCCGTGTCGCCCGCCGTCTCCGGCAGCTCCTCGGTCGGGTATTCGTTCAGCTTGCGCCTGCGCCAGGCGCTGATGTGCAGATTGGTCATGGTGCGGCGCAGGTAACCGCCGACCGCCGCCTTGTCGCTGATGCGGTCCCATGCCCGGTACGTGGAGAAGAGGGCGCTCTGCAGCAGGTCCTCGGCCTCGAACCGGTCACCGGTCAGGTGGTAGGCGGTGGCGTACAGGGAGGCGCGGCGCTCCCGGACGTAGGCCGTGAACGCCGCTTCGGCGTCCTCGGCCCCCTCCGGGGCCTTCCGCTCCCCCGTGACCTCCCCGTACGTGCTTCCCCCGTTGCCCGCCACCGTGGCGGCAGGTGCGTCGACCACCGTCATGTACGACGGGTGCTGACGCCCGGCGCCTCGAACGCACCCCCGTCCGTTCACTGCGGCGCCGGACTTCTCGGTGCTCCGCCCGACGTCGTGGAGACGCGTGACAACTGCGCTCGTGGTGATGCTGTGCGTGGTGTTCATCTCGCGCCCCCCGTCGGTGGAGTCCGTCCGTTCCTTGTGTCAACGAGCTTGCCGGGGCGATTTCATGGCCCTGTCCGCCGACTGTCACAGACCTGTCACAGGGCCCGGCGCGGACGTGATTCGGGGCCGCGGGATGCATGAGAGGGGACCAACTGTCGAACTAGGGCACCCCCATGGGTCAGAATGACCAGCGTGCCTTTCCTGTTGCTGATCGAGGACGACGACGCCATCCGCACGGCCCTCGAACTCTCGCTGTCTCGCCAGGGCCACCGTGTGGCCACCGCGGCGACGGGAGAGGACGGCCTCAACCTGCTGCGCGAGCAGCGACCTGACCTGGTCGTACTGGATGTGATGCTGCCCGGGATCGACGGTTTCGAGGTGTGCCGGCGCATCCGGCGCACCGACCAGCTGCCGATCATCCTGCTGACCGCTCGGAGCGACGACATCGACGTCGTGGTCGGTCTGGAGTCCGGTGCCGACGACTATGTGGTGAAACCCGTGCAGGGCCGGGTGCTCGACGCCCGTATCCGCGCGGTACTGCGCCGCGGTGAACGGGAGTCCACGGACTCCGCGACGTTCGGCAGCGTGGTGATCGACCGGTCCGCCATGACCGTGACCAAGAACGGGGAGGACCTGCAGCTCACGCCGACCGAGCTGCGTCTCCTGCTGGAACTGAGCCGCCGGCCGGGCCAGGCCCTGTCCCGGCAGCAGTTGCTGCGCCTCGTGTGGGAGCACGACTACCTCGGTGACTCCCGGCTGGTGGACGCCTGTGTCCAGCGGCTGCGCGCGAAGGTGGAGGACGTGCCGTCCTCGCCGACCCTGATCCGTACCGTGCGGGGCGTGGGATACCGGCTGGACTCGCCGCAGTGAGCACGGCTGTGCGGCGGAGCCTGCTCGCCGGGCTCCGCTGGACCAGCCTGCGGCTGCGGCTCGTCGTCGTGTTCGCGCTGGTCGCGCTGACCGCCGCGGTGTCCGCGTCCGGGATCGCGTACTGGCTGAACCGCGAGGCGGTGCTGACGCGTACCCAGGACTCCGCGCTCGGGGACTTCCGTCAGGAGATGCAGAGCCGGGCGGCCTCGCTGCCGCTGAACCCCACCAGGGAGGACCTGCAGACCGCCGCCGTACAGATGGCGAGCAGCAGCCCCGGCTACAGCGTGCTGCTGATCGACGAGCGCGACCCCGGCAAGCCGATCGTCGGCAACTCCGACCTGGACACCTTCACCCGTGACAACGTGCCGGTGTCGCTGCAGAAGCAGGTCGACAAGAAGCAGCCGGTCAAGGCGGGCAACAAGTACCAGTACCACCTGTTCTGGCAGCGGACCTCGATCCGCGGCACGCCGTACCTCGTCGCCGGTACGAAGATCATCGGCGGCGGCCCGACCGGTTACATGCTCAAGTCCCTCGACCAGGAACGGCAGGACCTCAACTCCCTCGCCTGGTCCCTGGGGATCGCCACCGCCCTGGCCCTGGTCGGCTCCGCCCTCCTGGCCCAGGCCGCGGCGACGACGGTGCTGCGTCCCGTGCAGCGGCTCGGCGACGCCGCCCGCAAGCTCGGCGAAGGCAAGCTCGACACCCGGCTCGTGGTGTCCGGCACCGATGAACTGGCCGATCTCTCCAGAACGTTCAACAGGACGGCGAGCTCCCTGGAGAAGAAGGTCGCGGACATGAGCGCGCGGGAGGAGTCCAGCCGCCGCTTCGTCGCCGACATGTCGCACGAACTGCGCACCCCGCTCACCGCGATCACCGCGGTCGCCGAGGTGCTGGAGGACGAGGCCGACAGCCTCGACCCGATGATCGCGCCCGCCGTGCACCTGGTGGTCAGCGAGACCCGGCGCCTCAACGACCTGGTGGAGAACCTGATGGAGGTCACCCGCTTCGACGCGGGCACGGCCCGTCTCGTCACCGACACCGTCGACGTCGCCGACCAGGTGACGGCCTGCATCGACGTCCGCGCCTGGCTGGACGCGGTGGACCTGGACGCCGAACGCGGCATGATGGTCCGCCTCGATCCGCGCCGGCTCGACGTGATCCTGGCCAACCTGATCGGCAACGCGCTGAAGCACGGCGGTTCGCCGGTACGGGTCACGGTACGGACCGAGGGCGACGACCTCGTCATCGAAGTGCGCGACCACGGCCCCGGCATCCCCGAGGACGTGCTGCCGCACGTCTTCGACCGCTTCTACAAGGCCAGCGCCTCCCGCCCCCGCTCCGAGGGCAGCGGCCTGGGGCTCTCGATCGCCATGGAGAACGCGCACATCCACGGCGGCGACATCACCGCCGCCAACTCGCCGGACGGCGACGGCGCGATATTCGTCCTGCGCCTGCCGCGCGACGCGGAGGCGCTGAACCGCACCACCGAGGGTCACGACGCCGAGATCCCGGACGAGGAGGACGACGCGACGTGACGCCCACCGAACGCCGGGGCCCCCGCCCCGCCGCGGCGCCGGCCGCTGCCGCATCACGTCGGGGTGGCCGCCGCGCCGCGGCTCTGGCCGCTGCCGCGCTCTGCGCCGTACTGGCGGCGGGTTGCGGCATCAGGACGACCTCGGTACCCGTCGACGCGGGCCCGGCCCCGTCCCGGGTGCCGTGCGCCATGCCGGCGGAGGACATCGCCGCCCAGGCCCAGCAGGGCATCCCCGTACAGATCTATCTGGTCTGCGCCTCGGAACTGGTCACCGTCGACCGCACCGTGCAGGTACAGGAGACGACCTCGGACCGGCTCCGGATCGCCCGGGCCCTCCTGGAGGAACTGCGCCAGGATCCGCCGAGCACGGAGGAGCAGGCGGGCTTCTCCACCCACGTGCCCGGCACGCTCCGGGTCACCGGCCCCGTCGCGGGCGACCCGAAGGGCACGCTGCGTCTCAGCGTGCAGCCGGAGGACCTGCCGTCCGAGGCCCTGGCGCAGATCGTCTGTACGTACGCCGAGAGCGAGGCGCTCGTCCCCGACGGCCCGGTCACGCTCGGCGGCCCGGGGAGTTACGCCCCGCGCGGCTACGTGTGCACCACGGAGACGAAGGCCAGCCCGAAGGCCGTACCGACGAAGGGCACGGCCGCACTGCCCTGAGCGGGCCCGGGACGGGCTCGCCGGGCGGGGTGAGCCAGGTCTCCCCCACCCGAGCGGAACCGATCCTGCCGCTGCCCGCGTCTTGGGTGGCGTGCGTCAAGGTTCGGGCGGCCAGACCGTCATCCGCTTCCGCGCGGTCGGAGTATCGCTCCTCCTCGCGCATCTGCTGCTCGTCGGGTGGCTGACTCTGCGCCCGCTGGACGTGCCGTGGATGACGGCCGCCAACCTCCAGCCGTTCGCCGGCATCAAGGCCGACCTGTCCCTGGGCCCGGTCGCCGCCGCCCACCGCATCGGCAGGGAACTCCTGCTGCTGGCGCCCCTGGGCGTGCTGCTGCCGCTGGCCGGGGGCCGGCTCCTCGTCTCGCCGTGGTCCTCGCTGGCCCGTACGGTCGCGGCCGGGGCGCTGATCTCGCTGGCCATCGAACTGGGCCAGACCGGGGTGCCCGGCCAGGTCGTCGACGTCGACTCGCTGATCCTGAACACCGTCGGCGTCGGGCTCGCCCACGTCCTGATCGTCCCGGCCTGGCGGGCGCGCCGCCGCCGCTCGCTGCCCCGGGCCTGCCACGGGGCGGCCCGGACCTCGCACGGGTCTCGGACCTCGCACGGGTCTCGGACCTCGCACGGGTCTCGGACCTCGCACGGGTCTCAGGGATCTCAGGGATCTCAGGGGTCGACCCCGACGATTTCCGGGGTCGGGATCGCCCCGTAGAGCGACGCTTTGCCCCGTTGCGCGAGCCATCCTGGATACACCGGGAGCGCAACGGACCGCTCCCTCAGCAACGGTTCGCGAAGGAGCCCACCATGGCCGCACTTGCCCGCCCCCGTGACGGACGCATGCTCGGCGGAGTGTGCGCAGCGCTGGCACGGCGCTTCGGCACCTCCGCGAGGACGATGCGCGTCATCTTCGTCGTCTCGTGCCTGCTGCCGGGCCCGCAGTTCCTGCTCTACCTGGCACTGTGGCTGCTGCTCCCCGAGGAGAAGGCATCGTCAGCGACCGCCTGGTGATCCACTGACCCCCTGATCCACTGATCCGCGTACGCACGCGCCTGTGGGCGGACCCCCAGTTCCGGGGATCCGCCCACAGGCGCGTGCGAAGGGGTTCTCAGCGGCCGAGCGGCAGCCCGTTGGCCGACAGGCCGCTGGTCGTCAGACCACCGGCGGGCATACCGCCGAGGAGGCCCTTGGCCGGGGCGGTGACGTCGCCCAGGACCTTCGTCTGGCTGGTGCCGAGGAGCTCCGTGGCGGTGTCCTGGACCGGCAGGGTCGACGTGGCGTTCGCCAGGGCGCCGGCCACGGGCAGGGCGCTGGTCGCGGCGTCCAGCGGCAGCGCGGAGGCCGACGCCGTACCGGCGGCGGCAGCGGCGAAAGCGGCACCGAGAGCGGCGACGCCGAGAGTCCTGGCAGCAGACTGCTTCATGTGAAATTCATCCTTGGGGAAGGGGATGTGAGCGGCTCTGCAACGTAATCAGCCGCATGCCCGTCCCGCAAACATCGAAGAACACGGAAAACGGCCGGGAATCACGCTCCCGGCCGTTTTCCCACGACGCTCGATCAGCCGGCGACCGAGGTAGACACGCTGGTCGCAGCGGTCTGCTCGAAGAGCCATTCGGACTTCAGCTCGGCATATCCGGGCTTGATGACGTCACTGATCATCGCCAGACGTTCATCGAAAGGAATGAATGCTGATTTCATCGCATTGACGGTGAACCACTGCATGTCTTCGAGCGTGTATCCGAAGGTCTCGGTCAGCTTCTCGAATTCCTGACTCATGCTCGTCCCGCTCATCAGCCGGTTGTCCGTGTTCACGGTGGCCCGGAAGTGGAGCCGGCGCAGCAGCCCGATCGGGTGCTCGGCGTACGAGGCCGCGGCACCGGTCTGGAGATTCGACGTCGGGCAGAGCTCCAGCGGGATGCGCTTGTCCCGTACGTAGGAGGCGAGGCGGCCGAGCTTCACACTGCCGTCCTCGGCGACCTCGATGTCGTCGATGATGCGGACACCGTGACCGAGCCGGTCGGCGCCGCACCACTGGATGGCCTGCCAGATCGACGGCAGGCCGAAGGCCTCACCGGCGTGGATGGTGAAGTGGTTGTTCTCGCGCTTGAGGTACTCGAAGGCGTCGAGGTGCCGGGTGGGCGGGAAGCCCGCCTCGGCGCCCGCGATGTCGAAGCCGACGACGCCCTGCTCGCGGTAGCGGTTGGCCAGTTCGGCGATCTCCAGCGAACGCGCGGCGTGCCGCATCGCGGTGAGCAGCGCACCCACCCTGATCCGGTTGCCGTCCTGGCGCGCCCGGCGCTCACCCTCGCGGAAGCCCTCGTTGACGGCCTCGACGACCTCTTCGAGGCTCAGACCGGCTTCGAGGTGCTGCTCGGGGGCGTACCGGATCTCGGCATAGACGACACCGTCGGCAGCCAGGTCCTCCGCACACTCGGCGGCGACCCTGACCAGGGCGTCACGGGTCTGCATGACGGCGCAGGTATGGGCGAAGGTCTCCAGATACCGCTCCAGCGACCCGGAGTCGGCGGCTTCCCGGAACCAGATACCGAGCTTGTCGGGATCGCTCTCCGGGAGTCCGTCGTAACCATTGACCGCCGCGAGGTCGACGATCGTCCCGGGGCGCAGGCCGCCGTCGAGGTGGTCGTGGAGAAGGACCTTGGGGGCACGCCGGATCTGATCCTGGCCGGGCACATTGAGGGTCGGGCTCATCATCCACGCACTGTAGCGCCTACGCGCGTAGAGCGCCGCTGGGCGCGGCTCGCCGATACGTAACAGAGACCGCGAATACGGGTGGCGTACACCTGCCTTTCTGACACTGTTACGTCATGGCACAGCGCGCACTCCCCCTGCCTGCTGCAAGGCTGGGACGGGCCGTCAGGACGGCCGGAGCATCCACCGCGGTCAGCGGCGTGGTCCTGCTGCTCCCGGACGGCGAGCCCTACTCGTACCGCCGCCCCTCCCCTCTCTCCTACGCCCGCCGGCTCCCCCTGGCCCGCTCCCTGGCCCGCGCCGGCGGCACCGACGGCCTCGCCATCCACGTCGTCCACTACCGCTGCCGCGGCTGGAACACCACGGACGCCCACCTCGCGGCGGACGCCGAATGGGCGGTGGACGAGGCCGTACGCCGCTACGGCGACATCCCGGTCTGCCTGGCCGGCCACGGCATGGGCGGCCGCGCGGCCCTCCGCGCGGGCGGCCACCCGGCGGTCACCTCGGTCCTCGCCATGGCCCCCTGGCTCCCCGGCGACCCGGACGCCGAACCGGAACCGGTCAAACACCTGGTCGGCCGTCAGGTCCTGCTGGTCCACGGCACGAACGACGCCCACTCGGACCCCGAGCTCTCCTTCCGCCTCGCGGAACGCGCCAAGAAGTCCAACCGCGACACATGCCGCTTCGAGGTGCACTCGGACGGCCACGCACTACGCCAGCACCACACCGAAGTAGCCGCCCTGGCCGCCGACTTCGTCCGCGGCTCCCTCTTCGGCCGCGGCTACGCCCGCCCGGTCGCCGACGCACTGGCGGCTCCGCCGCCGCTGGGACTGCGGATGCCGCTGGCGGCGGGGTTCGGGGAGTCGTTGCGGGGGTGAGGTGGGCCCGGCGCCGACGCGAGGCCGGGCGCACGGCGTCCCAGGCCCTCAAGCCGGCCGGCGGCCCACTTGGCGTCACACGGTGAAGACGCGCTCGACTTCGTCCCGCCGCGTGTGCAGGTCCCAGTAGAGGGGGGCGACCTCCTCGGCCGAGGCCGACGGCAGTCCGGGCGGGCCGTCCGTGCCGATCCACGCGCCGATGGCGACGTGCGCGGCCTGGACGCCGGTGCCGGCCAGTTCCTTGTGCAGGCCGAGGACCCAGTTGCGCAGCGCGGCCTGGGCGGCGTTGAGGTTGCCGAGCATCGGAGTGGGGTCGACCGAGCCGGCGCCGTTGGTGTAGAGCAAGGTGCCCGCGCCTGCCTCGCGCATCGCGGGCAGCACGGCCCGTGTGGCGGCAATGGCCCCGTAGAGGAGGAAGTCCATCGCCCACTGCACATCGGACGGGTGGGTCTCGGACGGAGCGGTGAGCGGCGCGGATTCGAGGCTCCCACCCGGGGAGTACTCCAGGACGTCAACGCCGTCGAAGCGGGCGGCGGCGTCCTTGAGCGCCCGGGTGAGCGCGTCATGGTCGAGTACGTCCGCGGGAAACGCGGCGGCGGCGATGCCTTCGGCGGCAAGCCGGCCGACCAGGTCTTCGAGCTTGTCGCGGTTGCGGGCGAGGAGAGCGACGTCGAAGCCGTGGGAGCCGAAGGTACGGGCGATGGCCAGGCCCATACCGGGGCCGGCTCCGACGATGGCGATGCTGGGCACAGTGAATCCTTTGCTGGTGGACGCTGGTGGACGCGTGGGGAACGGGGTGATCGGGCGACGGTGAGCGTGATCTCACCGAGGGGTGCCGGCGCCGGACGAGGCGAACGCCTCGCCGTCGGCTGCTCCAGATCGTGGGGTGGGTCGGGGGGGCGCGGGCCGTTGCCGCTGCCCTCACCGCTCGTCGTCGTCGGTGAAGTGGTTGTCGTGGTCTGCGTGAAGCCGGCTCAGGTCCCGCTCGTCCACGGTGGCGAGCTGCGCGAAGTACTCCTCCCGCGGTACGCCTGGCGAGAGCGCCATCAGGAGGGTGGCAGGTTCGGCGCGCACCTTCCGGAGGGCGTGGACGTCACCCACCGCGGCGTGCGCGGTGTCGCCGGGCCGCAGTGTTCGCCAGGCCCGCCCGTCGAAGTGGTCGACTTCACCTTCTTCGACGATGAAGGTCTCGCCGAACGTCGTGTGAAAGTGCGGGGCAGGTCCCCGGCTGGAGGGCGACATGCGCCACCGGTAGATGCTCACGGTCCCGCTGGTCTCCGCCGGACCCGCGAGCACTTCGATGGTCGATCCGCCGGCGCCCAGCCGGATCGTCCGCGTCTGTCGGGCTCGCTCGGGCGCCTCGGGAACTTGGGCTGTCGACTCGGTGTCGGTCATGACCCGAGTCTCGGGGCTTCGCCGTTCTGCTCGCGCTCACTTCGGCCGTGGCCTAACAATGGTGGAGTGATCCGCTACCGATTGGGCGCCGGTGCTGCGAGCGTACGGTGGGCGATGTCGCCGATCCACGAAGTGGTCGGTCTCGCCCAGCTCTTGACCGAACCGCAGCGTCATCCGATGTTCCACCCATGGCTTCGCCGCCGCCGCCACCGTCTCTCGCAACTGGACCTGAGGGCGCTCACGGTCTTCATGGCCGATGGCGCGTATCGACCCGACTTCCTCGACCCATCGCCGATGTCCAGTGAGCCGACGTTCGAGGAAGGCGTGGATGCCCTTCTCGCCGCCCCCGCGGACGAGACGTATGCCGAGCTGGTCGACGCTGCGAAGGGGCACGGGGCAGAGACGGCCCGCCGGCTGCTCGAGGACCCCGACCGAGCCAGATCCGAGGCGGCCGATGCGTTGCGCCGCCTCTGGAAGGAAGTTGTCGAACCGGAATGGCCGTCCATGCGGCAGGCGCTGCGTGCCGAGATGCTGGATCGGGCCATCCAGGTCAACCGCGAGGGGCTGCGCGCAGTCCTTCCCCGGCTGCACTCCTCCGCT
This sequence comes from Streptomyces sp. NPDC050422, assembly GCF_044458665.1. Taxonomy (NCBI): domain Bacteria; kingdom Bacillati; phylum Actinomycetota; class Actinomycetes; order Kitasatosporales; family Streptomycetaceae; genus Streptomyces; species Streptomyces sp. NPDC050422. Next base: position 210,059 of record NZ_JBITIE010000008.1, on the reverse strand, counting down.
GCGTGCGGGGGCCACACCATCAACGTCGAGAAGTCCGTCGACATCGACGTCGACTGCCCGGCGGGACTCATTCTCGTACCGTCACTGTTCATCACCGACCGGATGCAGTGCACCACTTCGGACCACTGGGCTCCGGCGATCTATTACCCGGCGTCCGGGCGGTACCTCTGGGCGGCGCCTCCCACTCCGAAGTCGCTGGACCGTCTTCTGGGGGTGACACGATCGAGGATCCTGGCCGCGCTCGCCACTCCGCTGCAGACGACCGTTGTGGCCGGACTGGTGAGCGTCACTCCTCCGACGGCCAGCGAACACCTGGCGATCCTGCGGGACGCCGGGTTGATCGACAGCAGCCGGGTCGGTCGCACGGCCACACACGAGCTCACCAAGGCCGGCCGTGCTCTCCTGGACGCGGCCTCGCCTCGGCCATGACAGGTCGCGGAGCTGCCGGTGGCCGGCCCAGCGCGCCGCCTGCCGCATCCGCCGGCGGGCATCGTGTGCGCGTTCCCTGGCGGAGCGGCGGATTTCCGCACGCCGCTGGGGCACGTCGCCCGATAGCGATACCTACCCAGCCCGCTCGCCCGGCGAAAGGCCCGCCCCCCGGCTCGACGCCGGGTCGGACTGCGACCGGCTCGCGGCAACCGCCGCGTCGACGAACGAGGCGACGAGCGGCCGGTGGTCGAGCTGCGACCAAGCGACGACCAGACGGCTGGGCGCCGCATCGATCACCGGCTTGCAGACCAGCCCCGGGTGAACGGGTTCGACGGACGAGCGCGGGAGGATCGCGATCGTCCGTCCGAGCATGATCAGCTGAGTCATCTGCGCCACGTCCACGATCTCCGGGCCGGTCCCGCCGTCAGGCACCCCCTTCCAGCGCGGCAGCGTCTCGTGCTCCAGGTCGGCCATGCGCAGCTCGCTGCGCGAGGCCAGCCGGTGGCCCCGCGGCAGAATCGCCACGCGCCCCTCGACGAACAGCGTCTCGGACTCCAGCCCCGTGAGGTCGTCGAACGGCGCGTACAGCAGCGCCACATCGGCTCTGCCGTCACGCAGATAGTCGGCGCGGTCGGTGGCACCGCCGAACAGGACGTCCACCCTGCGCGCATCGGGCTGTCCGGCATACGCGGCAAGGATCCCGGACAGCAGGTTGGCATCACCACCCGGCTTGATCACCAGCCGCAGCTGCGCCTGGACGTCACCGGCCCGGCGCGCGCTCTGCGCCGCAGCGCTCACCGCGTTGAGCGCGTGGCGGCCGTGATGCAGCAACGCCTCCCCGGCCGGCGTCAGCGCGACGCGACGGCTGGAGCGCACGAGCAGCTGAACGCCGAGCCGCGATTCGACACGCTGAATCGCTTTCGACAGCGCCGGCTGAGCGATGGCGAGGCGCGCGGCGGCATGGCCGAAGTGCAGCTCCTCGGCGATCGCGACGAAGTACTCGAGCTCACGCGTCTCCAGATCAACCATGCCCCCAGGTTATCGCCGATTAATCAATCGGCCTTGGACTTCATTCATGGGACGAGGTTCGATTGACCCATGATTCACCACACAATGATCGTCTCCTTCACTGACTCCATCCCGGACACCGAGCTGGATCAGTTCCTCAAAGACATCGAACAGGTCATGTGCGACTCCGGGCAGATCCAGGCGTTCGCGGCGTCGCACCACATCCGTGTACCCGCTGAAGACCACAGCCCCGTGCCCACTGCCACCGCGATCGTGCAGCTCGCCCTCGCCGACCTCGACACGCTCAACGCCTCGTTCACGACCCCCGGACTCGAGGACGTCATCAAGCGCTGGCAGTCCCGCCACCCCTACAAGGTCGTCTGGGCCAACCACGAGCCGCTCTCCTGACGGACTTCGCCCGCATCCGGTCCTCACCGGGCAACCGGCTCCGTCTCCGTCTCCGCCCACACGGTCTTGCCCGGCCCGACCCGGTCGGTCACGCCCCACCGGGCGGCGATCCCCTCGACGATGACGAGGCCCCTGCCCCCGTCCGCCTCCGGGCCGGGCGGGGGCACGGCGGCTGGGTCCGGTCGCGCCTCGTGGGTGTCGGAGATCTCGACCCGTACGACTCCGGTCCCGTACGCGTACGAGAGCCGCAGCTCGAAGTCGCGCCCCGGGACCCGTCCGTGCAGGACGGAGTTCGCCGCGAGCTCCGCAACAAGGAGAGCCACGTCGTCGGAGAACGGGGTTCCGTACGCGATCCCCCAGACGTCGAGCTTCCATACGGCCAGCCGCCGCGCGAGGGTCGCGCCCAGGCGGGTGGCGGAACACCTCTGGACGAACACACGCACGGTCAGGGGTGGTTGGGCTTGCAGTGCTGTCATGCGCCAAGCGTTCCGTCTCACCCCATGCTTCCAGCAGGAACGACGCCCATACAGATCCACCTGTATGGGTTGACGCTCTGGACGGGGTGGGTAACCGTCCGTGATCATTGTCGAGTTGATCGATGCGCGGAAGACGGGGCGGCGATGACGGCGGACCATGAGAGCACCACGGCGGGCGGCGAGCCCGAACTGTCCGACAGTCTGCGGACGTTCGGTGCGGTCATAAAGGCCCTGCGCGAGGCCGCCGGCCTCACCCAGGACGAGTTCGCGCCCCGCGTGCAGTACTCGCCCGCCTACATCGCCAAGATCGAACAGGGCAAGCGGTTCCCGCCGGAGAATCTTCCGGAGCGGGCGGCGGACGCTCTCGGGCCCGTCGCGGGCAAGGTCCTCGGCGCTGCGGCGCGGAGCCTGCGGAGGAGGGCGGGGCTGGCCTCCTGGTTCCAGCAGTGGGCGGGGATCGAGGAGGAAGCCATCACTCTGTACGCGTACGAGTGCCGCGGGGTCCCTGGACTGCTCCAGACCGAGGGGTACATCCGAGCCGTCTTCGACCGGCGGCTCCCACCACTCGCGGAGGAGCAGTTCGAACAGCAGGTGGCCGCACGCCTGGCGCGGCAGGATCTTCTTTCCCAACGACCCAACACCTCCTTCTCGTTCCTGATCGAACAGGTCGTCCTTGAGCGCCGGTTAGGAGGCAAGCAGATCACCTCCGCCCTCATCGACAACCTGCTGACCCAGGGCGGGCGCCGCAACGTCGAGGTTCTCGTCATGCCGCTCAGGCAGCCGGACCACTCCGGCATCGACGGGCAGATGTACCTCGCGGAGACACCCTCCAACAGCTGGTTCGGCTACGTCGAAGGCCATGACAGCAGCACCCTCCTCACTGACCCGAAAGTGGTCAGTGCCATGCTCCAGCGCTATGGCAAGATGCGCTCACAGGCGCTGAGTCACGAGGCCTCGGCGGGCCTGCTGAAGCAGATGCTAGGAGCGCTATGAGTACCGAACTGGCCTGGTTCAAGAGCAGTTACAGCGGCAGCGGCGGCGACAACTGCGTCGAGGTCGCCCTACGCCCCCACGCCGTTCACGTCCGCGACTCCAAGGACACCACCCGCCGACCGTTCACCGTCTCCGCCACCGCATGGTCGGACTTCACCGCGTACGCGTCCGCCGCCAACCGCACCGCCTGACGCTCTCGGTCCGGCAGCAGGCTCCCCGGCGCCGAACCCGGAACGGGCCCGAACGGCCGGTCCCGGCGCCCGCTTCGCGGGGTCGCCGTGCCCGTATGGGCCCACTCGCCGATTTGGGCCCTGGTATGGGCCTTTGGGCACTGTCCGTGGGCCCCAGTGTCGTCGCTACGTTCGTACCCCGGCGGGCTACCGCCCCCCGGTTCCTCGGGGGCGAGCCACGACGAGGTGAGACGTGTACAGCAGTGAACGGATACGTCAGGGCGTACGCACGAGCACGGGGCAGTCGGCGATCGAGTACCTCGCCATGCTGGGGGTCGTGGTCGCCGTGGTCGGCGCAATCGTCGCCGTGACCATCGGCGGCGACATCACCAGCTCCGCCCACGTGCAGATCTGCCGCATCGCGGCAACGACGGGCGGCGGCGGCGAATGCGCGGATGACAACGCTGTCAACGAGGACGGGGACGACGACTCCCACCCCGCTGATCCCACCGAATCCATTGAGCCGGCGTCCGCCCCCGACGACGGGGCCGACGAGTCCGGTGGTGTACCGGGCGGCAAACCCGACGACGAGTCCACGGACAAGCCGGCCGACAACACGGGCAATGCGCTCCCCAGCCTGTGCTTCGAGCCGCGCGAGCGGTCGTCGAACTCGAAGGTCTCCGTCCCCGGCAACGGCCCCACCAGCACGGCGGCGGCCTGGGGCTACTCGTACCTGGTCAACTTCGTCATCGACAAGGTCAACAACGAGAAGAACAAGGAGAAGCGGGTCAAGGCAGCGCTCGACGACCTCTCCTACTGCCTCCCCGACTACAACATCGTCATCGCTCAGCCGCACGAGGGAAACCTCCAGCAGATGGACGGCGCGGCGATGATCTCGACCGTGGAGATCAGCGGCACGACGTACCGCGTCTACGCCTTCAAGACGGGCAAGTTCACCTGGGCCGACGACGCCGACCTCGGCTGGAAGAACCGCGCGTTCAAGGGCCACTTCGACGTGAGCGACGACAAGCGCACCGTCACGTTCGACACCCCGCCCCGCCCCAAGCGGAAGAAGGACTGGAAGCCCGGCGACGAGGGCTGCCAGATCGAGGGCCAGGAGCCGCCCGACCGCAGTCGCTACTACAACACGTACTCCCCGCTGGACAACGAGGGTTCGGCCCAGGCGGTCCGGATGCTCGTGAACGACATGCGGCGCTGCTACCCGGACTACAACGTGGTCGCGATGCACTCGGAGCAGTCCTCGCACTGGATCGACAAGCCGGACTCGTTCATCAACCAGAGCCGGTACCGGCTGAACTCGCCCGAGTACCACGACGAGGAGACCGGCAACGACATCGACTCGGGCCGCGCCGTGTTCGACGTCTACGTCTTCGACAAGGGCAAGTTCAGCAACGACGGCGACGGCGGCTACACCAACTGGGCCTACTACGGTGACGCCACCCGCGAGGGCAAGGAAGCCACCTTCGAACAGCCGGAACCCGCGGACCTGGACGCCGATTCCACCTCCACGGGAACGGAGTCGGTGAACTTCAACGACGGGGCACCGAAGTACACGGAGGGGACGTACCCCGGCACCGACTACTCCGGCAAGGCACCGGGGGACGACGGCGAGCTGAACCAGTCCCTGATCGACGAGTACAGCCGCAGCTTCCCCGACACGAACATCATCGCGGTGAAGAACTTCAACGACCTCTCCTTCTCGGGGGTGTCCGGGCTGGAACACATCGCGGTGGTGGACGGGGTCGACATCTTCTCGATCAAGAACGGCACCATCATCAACAACGGTGACGGGGGCTGGAAGAACTGGGGCTTCGCCGGCACCTACGACCGCGACAAGGACTCGAACGAGGTGACCTTCAAGCGGTAGGGAAGGTGTCGCGGGCCGGCCGGTGCCCCGGTCGCCCCGGCCTGCGCGGAGATCCGGGCCGAGCGGTCCGGCCACCGGCTCGGCCCACCCCTCAGTCCGGCAGCAGGTGTCCCCGCCGCGACAGCAGGAACTTCTTGAACGCCGCCACCGGCGGGGTGTCCGGGTGCCCGTCCAGCCAGGCCACCCCGATCTCCCGAGCGGCCCGCGGTGCCGTCACCGTCAGTTCCACCACTCCGGGGCGGGCCACCGCCGGAGGCGGGAGCAGCGCCACGCCCAGGCCGGCCGCGACCAGGCCGCGCAGGGTCTCCGCCTCCTCGCCCTCGAACGCGACGCGGGGGACGAAGCCCGCCTCCGTGCAGAGGTCGTCCGTGATGCGGCGCAGGCCGTAGCCGGGTTCCAGGGTGACGAAGGTTTCGTCGGCGGCCTCCGCCAGGCGGATACGGCGGCGGGTGGCCAGGCGGTGGTCCTCGGGGACGACCAGGCGCAGGCGTTGTTCGTCCAGGCGGCGGGCGACGAGGTCCGGGGCGTCCGGGACCGGTGAGGTGAGGCAGAGGTCGAGGCCGCCCGCGCGCAGGCGCTCCAGCATGGCCTCGCCGTAGTTCTGGACGAGCTGGAACCGGACCCGGGGGTGGTCGACGCGGAAGGCGCGGATGAGGGCGGGGACGGTTTCCGAGCCCATGGTGTGGAGGAAGCCGAAGGCGACCTTGCCGGAGGTGGCGTCGGCATCGGCGCGTACCGAGTCGGCTGCCTTCTCCACCTCCGCGAGTGCCCGTTCCGCCGAGCCGAGGAAGGTGCGGCCTGCGGGGGTGAGGGAGACCGTGCGGCCCTTGCGGGCGAACAGGGCGACACCCAGGTCCTGTTCCAGGCGGACCATGGCCCGCGAGAGCGTGGACTGCGGGACGCCGAGCTCGTGCGCGGCGCGGGTCACGTGTTCGTGGCGGGCGACGGCCTCGAAGTACGCCAGGCGCGGGGCGAGGACCGCGCGGATGTCTTCTTCGTAACTGCTTGGTGACAGCCGAGGCTGTGAGCTGTACTGATGCGCCATGGGATTGATTATCGCGTGTTTGTGCATTGGACGCATGAAAGGAGGCGGCATACGTTCTTGGCATGCCTCCTGCCAGTACCGGGGCGTCCACCCTCATCGTGGCCGCCTCGCCCCAGTCGTCCCCCGTAGCCACCGCTTCAGAGCGGCTTGAGCCCGGACGCCCCGGCTATCGCCGGATGAGCTTCGCGCTCTTCGCCGCCGGTGTCGCGACGTTCGCACTCCTCTACTCCACCCAGGCCCTGCTGCCCGCCGTCTCCGCGTCCTTCGGCGCCACGGCCGGGCAGGCGAGCTGGACGGTGTCCGCCGCGACAGGTGCGCTGGCGCTGTGTGTGCTGCCGTTGAGCGCGCTGTCCGAGCGCTTCGGCCGGCGGCAGATGATGACCGCCTCGCTGGTGGTCGCGGTGACCGTGGGGCTGTTCGTGCCGTTCGCGCCCTCGCTGGGCTGGCTGATCGCGCTGCGTGCCGTCCAGGGCGCCGCGCTCGCCGGTCTGCCCGCCTCCGCGATGGCGTACCTGGCGGAGGAGGTCCGGCCGAAGGCGCTCGTCGCCGCGATCGGGCTGTTCGTGGCCGGGAACAGCATCGGCGGGATGAGCGGCCGTATCCTCACCGGCTGGGTCGCCCAGGCGTGGGGCTGGCGGGCGGCGCTCGGCGCGGTCGGGCTGCTGGCCGTGGCGTGCGCGGTCGTCTTCCACTTCATGATTCCCAAGGCCCGGCACTTCACCCCCGGTTCGCTGAACCCGAAGGCACTCGCCAAGACCGTCGGCGGGCACCTCTCCGACCCGCTGCTGCGTCGGCTGTACGCGATCGGCGCACTGTTCATGACGGTGTTCGGCGCGGTCTACACGGTGATCGGCTACCGGCTCGTCGAGGCGCCGTTCAGCCTGCCGCAGGGTGTCGTCGGGTCCATCTTCCTCGTCTATCTGGTCGGTACGGTGTCCTCCGCCGCCGCGGGGCGGCTCGTCGGCCGGCTGGGGCGCCGGGGTGCGCTCTACCTCGCCGTCTCCACCACCGCCGCCGGGCTGCTGCTCTCGCTGGCCGACCAGTTGGCCGCCGTACTCCTCGGCCTGGTGCTGATCACGGCCGGCTTCTTCGCCGGGCACGCGGTCGCCTCGTCCTCCGTGAGCCGCACGGCCACCACGGGCCGCGCCCAGGCGTCGGCGCTCTACCAGTCGGCGTACTACCTGGGCTCCAGCGTCGGCGGCACGCTCGGCGCGCTCGCCTTCCACGCCGGGGGCTGGGCGGGCACGGTGGCGCTGGGACTGCTCGCGGTGCTGGGTGTCGTCTCGATCACGCTGTACGGGTCGCGGGCGGCCCGCGCCGAGCGGATGCGGCCGGCCGGACTCGTCTCCGTACAGAACTGAGACATTCGGCGCACAACCATCCACTCCCCGACGCGCGTCTAGCAGGCGGAATCATCGCACTGTGCGCGAAGGGGAGTTGGCGGTTATGGGAGTCATGGGGAACATACGGGGTGTGCGGGCGCGGCGCGTGCTCGCGCTGTCCGTCGCCGGTCTGACGGCCGTACCGGCGTTCGTGCTCGGCACCGGCGGCACGGCCCAGGCGGCGTCCTGCACGGCGTCCAAGGGTCCGTACCAGAAGCAGGCCGAGAAGTATCTGCACCTGAAGGTGGACGGCAAGCAGTCGGCCGCCGACTGCAAGGCGATCCGGTCGTTCCAGAGCACGTACGGGGTCACGCCCACCATCGGTTACGCGGGGCCCGTCACCTGGCGCACGATGCAGACGCTGACCGCGCAGAAGGCAGCCGGGAAGACTCCGAACAAGGCCAAGAAGTGCCCCACGAACAAGGGGCGCATCGCCTGCGTCGACCTCACCCGGCAGATCACCTGGATCCAGGACGGCAGCAAGCTGAAGTTCGGACCGGTGCCGGTGCGGACCGGACGGAACGGGTACGAGACCCGGACCGGGGCCAAGAAGATCTACTGGAAGCACAAGAACCACGTCTCGTCGATCTACCACGTCTCGATGCCGTACTCCCAGTTCTTCGACGGTGGGCAGGCCTTCCACGCGGTGGGCGTGAAGATGTGGAACCCCCCGGGCTCGCACGGCTGCGTCAACATGCGCACCGCCGACGCGAAGTCATACTGGAACCTGTTGAAGAACGGCGACGACGTGTACGTGTACGGGCGCAAGCTCGGTACGTGACCGCTTCTGCTCTTCGCGCCCCCGTTGTCAGTGGCCTGCGGTAGTTTCCGAAGTACTGGAGTGAGCGGCGTCACAGCGCAGCGCAGCGCTACAACAGGGGTGGATCGATAGCGATGAGTGATCTGACAGCGACGACGACCGATATCGACAGCCGTCTGGAGGGACACCGGGTCGAGCTGACGGGCTACTGCTACCGGATGCTCGGCTCGGCCTTCGAGGCGGAGGACGCGGTCCAGGACACCCTGGTGCGCGCGTGGCGCAACATCGAGAAGTTCGAGGGGCGTTCGTCGCTGCGGTCCTGGCTGTACCGCATCGCGACGAACGTCTGCCTCGACATGCTGAACGCGGGCAACAAGCGGGCCAGGCCGGTCGATCTGTCCGGGCCGACGCCGCTCGCGCAGGCCGCGCTCAATCCGCTGCCGGAGAACACCTGGCTGGAGCCGATGCCGGACGGGCGGATCCTGCCGTCGGTCGCGGACCCGGCGGAGGCCGCGGTGGCGCGTGAGTCGGTACGGCTGGCGTTCGTCGCCGCGCTCCAGCATCTGCCGCCGAAGCAGCGGGCCGTGCTGATCCTTCGCGAGGTCCTCGCGTGGAAGGCGAGCGAGGTCGCCGAGCTCCTCGACACTTCGGTCGCCTCGGTCAACAGCGCCCTCCAGCGGGCCCGGGCCACGCTGACCGACCACCAGGGCGATGCCGCCACCGCCGACGCGGCCGACCCGCTCGACGAGGAGCAGCGCAAGCTCCTGGAGCGGTATGTGGCGGCGTTCGAGGGCTACGACATGAAGGCGCTGACCGCGCTCCTCCACGAGGACGCCGTCATGACCATGCCGCCGTTCGACCTCTGGCTGCAGGGGCACGACGACATCACCGGCTTCATGACGTCCTTCGGCGCGGCCTGCGAGGGCTCCCGACTGGTCGCCACGTCGGCGAACGGCACGCCCGCGTTCGCGCACTACAAGCCGAATCCGGACGGGCCGGGCTTCGTACCGTGGGCGGTTCAGGTCATCGACATCCAGGACGGTGCGATCACGGGGATGCACTGCTTCCTGGACACCCCGCGCTGGTTCCCGCTGTTCGGGCTGCCCGACCACCTGGACGCCGATGCCGCGTGAGGCCGCAGCTGGTGCACGGGCTCGTTGCGGGGTGGGTCCTTGTCGCCGTCGCGGGGTGGGGCGTCACGCAATGGGTCGGTGAGCCGGCGGCGACGTCGGGGCCGGGCCCCGTCGTGCCGCCGGCCTCCGGCGCGGAGCCGGGACCGCAGCCGGAGTCCGACTGCGCGGAGGCGGCCGCCCGTGCTGCGGAGCGGTCGCCGGGATCGGGCGCGGCCTCGACCCCGGGATCGGGCAAGTCATCGGCTCCGATGCCGCGCCCGGTACCGATCCCCGGCTCGCCGAATCCATGGGACTCCGGCCAGCCGACGCATCGTGCGGAGGTGGGGGGCGACGGGCGGGCCCGCCTCACGCAGGTGATCTGCGACTCGGCGGTGGTCAGCGACTGAGCCGGGGTTCGGGGTCCGGGCTCGGTGTTCGGGCCCACCGGGCCGGGCCCCGCCGGAGCATTGCGGGCGGGGCCCGGCGCACTCTCAGCCGACCAGTGCCTGCCAGGTCACCGGGCCCGCCTCTCCGTCGGCGACGAGCCGGTTGACGCCCTGGTAGGTGCGCACGGCGGTCGTGGTGACCGCGCCGAACGTGCCGTCGACCGTCAGACCGGCGCTGCGCTTGTTCAGCGCGTTCTGCAGGGCCCGGACGTGGGAGCCGCTGCCGCCGTTCCGCAGGGTGTAGACGAGGTGCGGCCAGGTCGCCGGTCCCACCTGGCCGTCGGCCACCAGGCCCTTGGCCTTCTGGAAGCGCTTGACGGCGTCGGACGAGACCGAGCCGTACTGCCCGTCGGCGACCAGTCCGTAGCCGCGCTGCGTCATGAGGAACTGGATGACGACGACCGTCCTCCCGCTCGCACCGGGGTCGATCCTGGGCCAGCCGCCGCCCAGGTCGACACCCCGGGCAGCCATGAAGGTGACCGGGTTGGCCGTGACACCGAGCCCTCCCGTATGGGTCTCGAAGTGCAGGTGGGGCCCCGTCACGTTGCCGGTGGCTCCCATGTCGGCGATGCGCTGACCGGCGGCGACCGTGGCGTTGAGCGCGACCCGGTAGGCGTTGAGGTGACCGTAGTAGGTGTACTGGCCGCCGCCGTGCGAGACGACCAGGGCGTTGCCGGTCCGGCCGGTGAGGCCGCCTCCCCACGAACGGCGGACGACCGTGCCGGCCGCGGCCGCGTAGACCCCGGTACCCGTCGAGTTCGAGACGTCCTGACCGGCGTGCGCGGCGCCGCCCCGGGAGGCACCGTAGTAACCGCCGGCGGGGAAGCGGCCGAGGGCGGGGTTGGCCCATCTGCCGTTCTTCGCCGTGGCCGCGGAGGCCGTCGTGGCTCCGGTCGCAAGGCCGGCCGCGGCAAGGCCGAGTCCTAGCCCCATCCCGGCGATCAGTCCGCGGCGGGACAGCCCGCCGAGCGGCTCAGGATTCTCCGTCGTCGCCTCGACCGCCGCTGCGCAGGAATCGCACATGTTCGCTCCCTCAGGTCTGCTGAACCGGGCACGAGTTGTCGACGTGGGCACCTCGCGAACCCAGCGTTTGAGGTGCCCACGTCATTCATCTACACGCATAGACACTAAGGAGATGACGCCGATCCGACCATAGGTCCACGGGCCCGGTCCGGGCCCAAATCACGTCCGGGCCCGGGCTTGTGGAGGGGCGCGCGCGACCCGCCGCCCTGGCGAAAAGGCTCAACTCGCCCACTTCGGCATTCCGTGGATTCGCTTCACAAAGGCGTCTCCGCCAGCTCGACCACCTCACCCAACCCCACCAGGTCGAGCAGCAGTTGGAGTTCGGGCGGTGTCCCACGCAGCCGCAGCCGTCTGCCGCCCGACCGTCGTGCGACCAGTGACAGGCGGGCAACCGCCTCCACGGAGGCCAGGTCCGGCTCGACAACGCCGCCCACGTCGCAGTCCACCACGGCGGCGTCCGACGTGGCCAGTATCGCCTCCAGGTCCGCGCAGAGGCGGGGCGTACCGGCCCGGGTGACACGTCCGGAGAGGACGAGTACGGCTGGCGACAGGGGATCCATACCAGGGAGACCGGCCCTACGGCCGAAACTCATCGCCCCGCCGCTCCCCGCTTCCTGCCGTACGCGCGTGCTCTCATGTCCGGCCCGTCGGGGGGTGCCCCTGCGCCCACGAGCTGCCATGGGCCTCTCCGGCCGCCTTCGTAGCGGGCCGCTCCCCCGTCTCGCAGGACCGACTGCCAGACGACTCTCAGCCGACCGACAGGCGATGACGTTTCGCCAACTTCGGCCATATGTGTGCCTGTTGTGAACCCATTCGGCCAGATCCCCCTCTAGATGGGTGAAACGGCCGCGCCGGTGCACGCATCGGCGCCGACCGCCCACCGGCCCCTCGGGGGCCGCCTGATTCTCCAGGGGGAGAGTTGCGCAGACACGTGAGAAGCGCGTGTGTTTCAACCGTCGCCACAGCGGCGGCAGTGGCGCTCGCGGCCGGGTTGACCACCCCGGCCATGGCCCGCGACACCAGCCCGTCGCAGCCGGCCGACAGCTCGTCCGGCGCACGGCATCAGCTGACGCTCATCACCGGCGACCGCGTCACGGTGGACGCCAAGGGCCGGGTCGTGGGCTTCCGTCCCGCGGCGGGGCGCGAGCACATACCCGTGCAGCGGCAGACGTCGAACGGGCACACCCTGCTCGTCCCGGCCGACGCGCACCGGCTGATCAGTTCCGGAAAGCTGGACCGCCGGCTGTTCGACGTCACGGAGCTGAGCCGGGCGGAGAACCGCAGGGCGCAGAAGTCGGCCCTGAAGCTGATCGTCTCCTACCGGGGCGCCGCGGCCACGGCCGCCAAGGCCGAGGTACGCGACGCGGGTGCCACCCGCGTCGGACCCGTGCTGAAGTCGCTGAACGCCCAGGCCGTGGCCACCCCGCAGGAAGACGCCCCGTCCATCTGGCAGGCGCTCACCAGCAAGCCGTCGGGCAACACCCAGCGGACCACGGCCGCCGGAATCGACCGCGTGTGGCTGGACGGCGTGCGCCGGGCGAGCCTCGACAAGAGCGTCCCGCAGATCGGCGCCCCGACCGCCTGGAAGGCGGGCTACACCGGCAAGGGCGTCAAGATCGCCGTCCTGGACACCGGCGCGGACGCCACTCACCCGGACCTCAAGGGCCAGATCCTCGCGTCGAAGAACTTCTCCACGTCGCCCGACACGAAGGACCGTTTCGGCCACGGCACCCATGTCTCCTCCATCGCGGCCGGTACGGGCGCGAAGTCGGGCGGGAAGTTCAAGGGCGTGGCGCCGGACGCCAAGCTCCTTGAGGGCAAGGTGCTCGACGACAACGGCTTCGGTGACGACTCCGGCATCCTGGCCGGCATGGAGTGGGCGGTCGCGCAGGGCGCCGACGTCATCAACCTGAGCCTCGGCGGCACCGACACCCCGGGGATCGACCCGCTGGAAGCGGCGGTCGACAGGCTCTCCGCCGACAGCGGCGTGCTCTTCGCCATCGCGGCGGGCAACGAGGGCGACGGGGCAGGCACCGTCGGCTCCCCCGGCAGCGCGGACTCCGCGCTGACCGTCGGCGCGGTCGACGACAAGGACGTGCTGGCGGACTTCTCCAGCCGGGGCCCCCGGGTCGGCGACGGCGCGATCAAGCCCGATGTCACCGCTCCCGGCGTGGACATCACGGCAGCCGCATCGCCCGGCTCCGTCATCGACAAGGAGGTCGGTCAGAGCCCGGCGGGCTATCTGACGATCTCCGGTACGTCGATGGCGACCCCGCATGTAGCGGGCGCCGCGGCACTCCTCAAGCAGCAGCACCCCACGTGGAAGTACACCGAGCTCAAGGGTGCGCTCACGGCCTCCACGAAGCCGGGGAAGTACACCCCCTTCCAGCAGGGTTCGGGCCGGATCGCCGTCGACCGGGCGATCACCCAGTCCGTCGTCGCCGACCCGGTCTCGATGAGCTTCGGCGTCCAGCAGTGGCCGCACACCGATGACGTGCCGGTCACCAAGAAGGTGTCGTACCGCAACCTCGGCACGAGCGACGTCACGCTCGCGCTCACCGTCCAGGGCACCGGTCCGACGGGCAAGCCCGCCCCGGCCGGCTTCTTCGCCCTCGGCGCCACCGCTGTGACCGTCCCGGCGGGCGGCACCGCCGAGGTGCCGCTGACCGTGAACACCAAGCTCGGCGGCACGGCCGACGGCGGCTACTCCGCCTACGTCGTCGCCAGCGGCGCCGGGCAGACCGTCCGCACCGCGGCCGCGGTCGATCGCGAGCGCGAGTCCTACGACCTCACGCTCAAGACCATCGGGCGCGACGGCAAGCCGGCCCGGTACACCACGGGCGACGTCTACGGCATGAGCGGCGCCGCGAACGGCGTGTGGGAGTCCCCCGAGGTCGTCAACGGCACGGCGAAGATCCGCGTCCCCAAGGGCGGGTACGTGCTCAACTCGGCCGTGTACATCGACCCGGAGGACTCGGAGAAGGGCGTCGACTGGATCGCTCAGCCGTCTCTGAACCTCACGAAGAACACCACGGTGACCTTCGACGCGCGCCTGGCCAAGCCGGTGGACATCACTCTTCCGGTCACCGGCTTGAAGCCCGTGCTCGCCTCGCCCGACCTCCAGGTCGAGAACGGGGACAACGGCGTCTCCTTCAGCGTGCTGCTCGACTCGTACAAGCAGCTGCGCACCGCGCACATCGGCCCGAAGGCGACCGGCGTCCAGCTCTCCCAGCACTGGTACGGCACCTGGACCAAGGGCGCGAAGACCCGGTACGACATCGCGGTCGGCGGCCCGGTGAGCCGGGTGGCGACCGGCTACCACCGCGCGTTCCGCAGCGGGCAGCTGGCCAGGGTCACGGTCCGCGCCGGTTCGTCCGTCAAGGGCAAGACCGGCGACATCTCCGCGTGGAGCGAGCTGCCCGACGCGTACGGCGGCTGGTCGATCGCAACCACCCAGAAGCTTCCGTCCACCACCACCGCCTATGTTTCCACCGCCGACAAGGTGCGGTGGGGCTTCGACTTCTCCCAGAACGGTGCGCCCGACGAGGACGGCTTCCCGCGGACCGATGCCTCGTACTCCCTCGGTGACCCGCAGATCCTCAAGGCGGGCAAGGCATACACGAAGACCGTGAACACCGCGGTGTTCGGGCCTTACGTCAACGCCGGCTTCGGGGTCTTCCGCGAGGACAACACGCTCATCGGGTCGCTGCCGCTGGTCGCCGACGGCAACCGGAACATCGGCGGTTCCGTCTACAGCTCGGTGAAGACCGTGCTCTACCGCAACGGCAAGGTGTTCGCCAGGAACGCCGACCCGCTGGCGGGCGAGACACCCCTCACCGTGCCCGCCGCGGCCGCCGACTACCGGCTGACCACGTCGGTGCGGCGTGCCGCCGACGTCGCTTCGGTCTCCACCCGGATCGACGCGAGCTGGACCTTCCGGTCCGGCCGGACCAAGGATCTCGTCGTGCTACCGGTCTCCATGGTCCGCTTCGCGCCCGCGGTCGCGCTGGACGGTACCGCCAAGGCCGGGAAGTCCGTGTCCGTGCCGGTGACGGTGCAGGGAGCGGCTGCCGGGAAGAACCTCAAGTCGCTCACGGTGTACGTCAGTTATGACGCCGGGAAGACCTGGAAGAAGACCGCGGTCAAGAAGGGCAAGATCTCGGTGAAGAACCCGGCCAAGAAGAAGTCACTCTCCTTCAAGGCCAGTGTCACAGACAAGAAGGGCAACAAGTCCTCGGTGGCGATCTACAACGCCTACTTCGGCAAGTAGCCCGAGCAGCCGGTGACAGGCCGAAGGCGGCCCGCACCGGCCCCGCACTGCAGCGGCCCGTCAGGACGGTTCTCACCGTTCCGGCGGGCCGTTCGTGTCGGGGTGCGCATGGCCGCGCGATACGTCGCCGCACCACCGGGGTGGCGGCGAACGGTGTGCCGCAAGGGATCCGTACCGAAGCGACCGGCACCACGGCGGAAGCTCATCGCGACGCCGTGGTGCTCCTCAGCTGACAGGGAAGACCCCGGTGTCCAGGTCCAGCGCGAACGGTTCCGGAAGCATCAGCTTCCCGCCGTACTCGACCGTGTCCAGAACCCGGTAGGTGCCGCCTTCGGGTTCCCCGTACAGCGTGGCGGTGGGGCGGCCCGAGTGCCAGGGGTCGAGGAGGAGGAAGAGCTCGACGCCCGCCTTCGCGTAGCCGTGCACCTTGCCGATGCGGTCGTGGTTGGCGTTGGCCTGCGAGGTGATCTCGACGACGAGCCGCGCCTCACCGGCGGGGACGCGGTTGCCCGGGCCGGTGGCGATGGCACGCGGCACTACGACGAGATCGGGGATGTAGAGCCCCGCCCGGCCAGGGACCGAGACACCGAGGGTCTGGTAGATCTCCCAGTCCTCCGGGATGACGGTGTAGAGCCTGCGCTGCAGTAGCGCCGCGGTGGTGTTGTGGTCCTTGGACGGCGGTGGCGACACAGTGACGATCCCCTCGATGATCTCCACCTTGCAGCCCTCGGGCGCGTCCGTCTCCTCCCAGATCCGGACGAGGTCGTCCCAGTCCTGGCCGTGGCCCGGCGCGGGATCGACGGTGAGTGCGCTCATGGCGGTCTCCTCTTATCGGTGCGTCACCGAGTCCAGCATGCCGAACGGGACCGGCGGCAGTCCACCGGTCCCGTTCACCCGTACGGGGAAGCCGCAGGTCAGGCGATACGTTCCCGCACCACCGGGGTGGCGGCGAACGGCGTGCCGGCCGGTGCGATGTCGTACGAGTCCGGCAGCGCCTTGAGCGCGTAATCGAACTTCTCCGGGGTGTCCGTGTGCAGCGTCATCAGCGGCATCCCGGCCGTCACCTCGTCGCCCGGCTTGGCGTGCAGTTCCACGCCCGCGCCGGCCTGGACCGGGTCCTCCTTGCGGGCGCGGCCCGCGCCGAGGCGCCAGGCGGCGACACCGATGTCGTACGCGTCGAGGCGGGTCAGGACGCCGGAGGACCGGGCCGTGACGACGTGCTGTTCGCGGGCGACCGGAAGGGTGGCGTCCGGGTCGCCGCCCTGGGCGGAGATCATCCGGCGCCAGACGTCCATCGCTGAGCCGTCCGCGAGGGCCTTCTCCGGGTCGGCGTCCTTGAGTCCGGCCGCGTCCAGCATCTCGCGGGCGAGGGCCAGGGTGAGGTCGACGACGTCCTTCGGGCCGCCGCCTGCCAGAACGTCCACGGATTCGCGGACCTCCAGGGCGTTGCCCGCGGTGAGGCCGAGGGGGGTGGCCATGTCGGTGAGCAGGGCGACCGTGCGGACTCCGCTGTCGGTGCCCAGGGCGACCATGGTGGAGGCCAGTTCGCGGGCGTCCTCGATGGTCTTCATGAAGGCGCCGGAGCCGACCTTGACGTCCAGGACGAGTGCGCCGGTGCCCTCGGCGATCTTCTTGGACATGATCGAGCTGGCGATGAGCGGGATGGCCTCGACGGTGCCGGTGACGTCGCGGAGCGCGTACAGCTTCTTGTCGGCGGGGGCGAGCCCGTCGCCCGCCGCGCAGATGACGGCGCCGGTGGTGTCGAGGACGTTCAGCATCTCGGCGTTCGAGAGGTGGGCGCGCCAGCCGGGGATGGACTCCAGCTTGTCGAGGGTGCCGCCGGTGTGACCGAGGCCGCGGCCGCTGAGCTGCGGTACGGCGGCGCCGCAGGCCGCGACCAGCGGGGCGAGCGGCAGGGTGATCTTGTCGCCGACGCCGCCGGTGGAGTGCTTGTCGGTGGTGGGGCGGGAGAGCGCGTCGAAGTTCATCCGCTCGCCGGAGGCGATCATGGCGGCGGTCCAGCGGGCGATCTCCGTACGGTTCATGCCGTTCAGCAGGATCGCCATGGCCAGTGCGGACATCTGCTCGTCGGCGACCTCGCCGCGGGTGTACGCGTCGATGACCCAGTCGATCTGCTCGGGGGTCAGCTCGCCTCGGTCCCGCTTGGTGCGGATGACGGAGATGGCGTCCATGGTCTGGAGTCCTTCCGGCCGGTACGTACGTACGCGTGGGCACGCATGAGTCCCGTTGACTCTACGCGCATAGAGGAGGTGAGAGCAGCCGGGCGGGCCCGCTCCGTGCGGGCCTGCCCGGCTGGTTGCTAGCCGAGGTGCGCGGGCCCGAAGGCCTGCGGGAGCATCTCGTCGAGGGTGCGGAGGCCGTCCGGCGTCTCCAGGACGAGTTCCGGTCCGCCGAACTCGTACAGCAGCTGCCGGCACCTGCCGCACGGCACCAGGATCTCGCCCGCCCCGTCCACGCAGGTGAAGTGGGTGAGGCGGCCGCCGCCGGTGGCGTGCAGCTGGGAGACCAGTCCGCACTCGGCGCACAGCCCGATGCCGTACGAGGCGTTCTCGACGTTGCAGCCGACGATCGTGCGGCCGTCGTCGACCCGTGCGGCGACACCGACCGGGTAGCCGGAGTAGGGCGCGTACGCCCGGGACATGGCGTCCCGGGCCGCGGCCCGCAGGGCCTCCCAGTCGGCACCCTTCACGGCGGCGTCGTCCGCGCCGGCGGTGGGCGTCACTTGCCCTGGCCCTTGCGGTAGCGCATGCCGTCCGCCTTCGGCATCCGCAGCCGCTGTGCGGAGAGCGAGAGGACGAGCAGCGTGACGACGTACGGGGTGGCGCTCACGAACTCGGTGGGCACGGTGTCCGTACCGAGGTACCAGACCAGCACGGCGGCGGCGATGACCGCGCTGACGACGCCCTGCACGAAGCTCTTGCGGTAGAGCTTCCAGGCGGCGATGCAGGCCAGGACGACCACGAGCAGCAGGAGCAGCGCGTGGACGGACTCGCCGCCGTTGCGCAGTTGGAGCGCGTCGGCGAAGCCGAACAGGCCGGCGCCCATGGCGAGTCCGCCGGGCCGCCAGTTACCGAAGATCATCGCGGCGAGACCGATGTATCCGCGGCCGCCGGTCTGTCCCTCGTTGTAGATGTGCGAGGTGACCAGGGAGAGGAAGGCGCCGCCCAGCCCGGCCATACCGCCGGAGATGATCACCGCGATGTACTTGTACCTGTAGACGTTCACGCCGAGCGATTCGGCGGCCACCGGGTTCTCGCCGCAGGAGCGCAGCCGCAGGCCGAAGGCGGTCTTCCACAGGATGAAGAATGTCACGACGAAGAGGATCGCGGCCACGATCGTCAGCAGGGACACGTTGGTGACCAGACCGCCGACGACACCGGCCAGGTCGGAGACGAAGAACCAGTGGTGCTTCTCGACGCTGTGCAGCCAGTCCGAGAGGCCCGGGATCGTCACCGAGGTGATGTCGTCGGCCGGTGGGGACTGCTTCGGTGAGCCGCCCTTGGCCGCGGCGTCGCCGGAGTTGAACCAGAGCTTGGCGAAGTAGGTGGTGAAGCCGAGCGCCAGGATGTTGATCGCGATGCCGGAGATGATGTGGTCGACGCCGAAGGTGACGGTGGCGACCGCGTGCAGCAGTCCGCCGAGCATGCCGCCGATGACGCCGGCGAGGACGCCGAGCCAGGGGTTGGTCTGCCAGCCGGCCCAGGCGCCGAAGAAGGTGCCCAGGATCATCATGCCTTCGAGGCCGATGTTGACCACGCCGGCGCGTTCGGCCCAGAGGCCGCCGAGACCGGCGAGGCCGATCGGCACGGCCATCGCGAGGGCCGCGCTGATCTGTCCGGCCGAGGTGACGTCCTGCGCGCCGGTGATGGCGCGCACCGCGGACAGCGCGAGCAGGACGCCCGCGATGATCAGCAGGACGACGGGGAAGGAGAGACGGGTGCGGCCGCCCTTGCCGCCGGAGACCTTGGGGGCCGCGGGGGGCGGGGTGGAAGTCGCCGTGACGGTCACGCCGACACCTCCTGCTGGTCGGAGTTACGGGCGGCCTGTGCGGCGAGTTCCGCGCCGACCTTGCTCTGCTGGCGCTTGAGTCCGTAGCGGCGGACGACTTCGTAGGCGATGACGACGCACAGGACGATGACGCCCTGGATCACGCCGACGATCTCCTTGTCGTACCCCTCGAACTCCAGCTTTCCGGTGCCGCGCTCCAGGAAGCCCCAGAGCAGCGCGCCGAGCGCGATGCCGACGGGGTGGTTGCGGCCGAGGAGGGCGATGGCGATGCCGGTGAAGCCGATGCCGACCGGGAAGTCGCCGCTGTACTCGTAGCTGTCGTTGAGCAGGGTCGGCATGCCGATCAGGCCGGCCACGGCGCCCGAGATGAGCATCGAGGTGACGACCATCTTCTTGACGTTCACGCCGCTGGCCTCGGCCGCGGAGCCGGACTGGCCGACGGTGCGCAGGTCGAAGCCGAACCGGGTGCGCGAGAGCGTGAACCAGTAGGCGATGCCCGCGACGATCGCGACCACGATGAAGCCCCAGATGGGCGTCGGGGTGGTCGGGAACTCGAAGAAGTGCGAGGAC
Organism: Streptomyces sp. NPDC050422; assembly: GCF_044458665.1. Taxonomy (NCBI): domain Bacteria; kingdom Bacillati; phylum Actinomycetota; class Actinomycetes; order Kitasatosporales; family Streptomycetaceae; genus Streptomyces; species Streptomyces sp. NPDC050422. The sequence goes on along the minus strand of NZ_JBITIE010000008.1, from coordinate 190,050 downwards.
TCCGGCAGCGGCTTGGTGGAGATCTTGGTGCCGGCCTCGTCGAGGTGGCCGAGGCGGCCCTGCTGGAGGAGGTAGCCGATGATCGCGGTCGCGATGGCGTTCAGCATGATCGTCGAGACGACCTCGCTGACGCCCCGGGTGACCTTGAGGACGCCGGCGATTCCGGCCCACATCGCGCCGACGATCATCGCGGTGAGGATGATCAGCGGGATCTGGAGGGCGCCGGGCAGGGTCAGCGCGCCGCCGACCGCCGCGGCGAAGAAGGCGGCGAGGCGGTACTGGCCGTCGACGCCGATGTTGAAGAGGTTCATCCGGAAGCCGACGGCCACCGCGAGACCCGCGAGGTAGTACGTCGTCGCCTTGTTGAGGATGTAGACCTGGCTGTCCGACTTCAGGCCGTAGTCGAACATGATGCCGAAGGCGCTGAAGGGCTCCTTGCCGGTGGCGGCGAGCACGAGTGCCGTCACCAGGAAGGCGACCACGATCGCGAGTACGGGGGCCGCGATCCCCAGGAGCAGCCGCTCCTTGTCGATCTTCTTCATCGGTCCTCTCCCCCGTCGTGGGGGTCGGTGTCGTCCGTGGCGGGGGCGGCGGATCCGCCGTCGCCCTCCGGCGCTTCGAGGTGGCCACTGGCCGCGCCCGTCATCGCCGAGCCGAGCTCCTCGGGGGTGACGGACGCCGGGTCGGCGTCAGCGACCAGCCGGCCGCGGTACATGACGCGGAGGGTGTCGGAGAGCCCGATCAGCTCGTCCAGGTCGGCGGAGATCAGCAGTACCGCCAGTCCCTCGCGTCGCGCGTCACGGATCTGGTCCCAGATCTGGGCCTGCGCGCCGACGTCCACGCCCCGGGTGGGGTGCGCGGCGATCAGCAGCTTGGGCGAGTGGCTCATCTCGCGGCCGACGATCAGCTTCTGCTGGTTGCCGCCGGAGAGGGAGGCCGCGGTGACCTCGATGCCGGGGGTGCGCACGTCGTACTCGCGCACGATCCGCTCGGTGTCCGCGCGGGCCCCCTTGAGGTCGAGGAAGGCGCCCTTGCTGTTGGGGCGTTCGGTGACGTGGCCGAGGATGCGGTTCTCCCAGAGGGGTGCGTCCAGCAGCAGCCCGTGCCGGTGGCGGTCCTCAGGGATGACGGCCATGCCGTCCTCGCGCCGCTTGCGCGTCGGGGTCCGGGAGATGTCCACGCCGTCCAGGGCGAGGGCGCCGCCGCCCAGGGTGCGCATGCCCATGATGGCGTCGACCAGTTCGGACTGGCCGTTGCCCTCGACGCCCGCGATGCCGAGGACCTCGCCCTTGTGGATGGTGAAGGTGATGCCGTCGAGCACGGCGCGCACCACCCCGTCCGGGTCGGTCGCGGTCAGCCGCAGTCCGTCGACGGTCAGCATCGGCGTGTCGGTGACGGTCGACTCGCGGGTCTCCGGCGAGGGCAGCTCACTGCCGACCATCAGCTCGGCGAGCTGCTTGGTCGTGGTGTGCTTCGGGTCGGCGGTGCCCACGGTCGTACCGCGCCGGATGACGGTGATCTCGTCGGCCACCGACAGCACCTCGCCCAGCTTGTGCGAGATGAAGATGACGGTCAGGCCCTCGGCCTTGAGCTCGCGCAGGTTGTCGAAGAGCGCCTCGACCTCCTGCGGTACGAGGACGGCGGTGGGTTCGTCGAGGATCAGGGTGCGGGCGCCGCGGTAGAGGACCTTGAGGATCTCCACGCGCTGGCGGTCGGCGACACCGAGGTCCTCGACCATGGCGTCCGGGCGGACCCCGAGGCCGTAGGAGTCGGAGATCTCCCGGATCTTCGCGCGGGCCCGGTCGCCGATGCCGTGCAGCTTCTCGGAGCCGAGTACGACGTTCTCCAGGACGGTGAGGTAGTCGGCGAGCATGAAGTGCTGGTGCACCATGCCGATACCGCGGTCGATGGCGTCGCCCGGGTTGGAGAACGTGACCTGTTCGCCGTCCACCGCGATGGTGCCCTCGTCCGGCTTCTGCATGCCGTACAGGATCTTCATCAGAGTGGACTTGCCGGCGCCGTTCTCACCGACGAGAGCGTGGACGGTGCCGCGGCGCACGGTGATGTCGATGTCGTGGTTGGCCACGACCCCGGGGAACCGCTTGGTGATGCCGCGGAGCTCCACGGCATGAGGACTGCTGGACGCGTTGATGGCGCACTCTCCTTGGCAGGAGCGGAGGGCGGAGGCGGTGGGGACGGAGACGGGAAGGCGCGAGCGGGGGGCGGAAAAAGGTACCGCGCCCGAGCCGGAGCTACGCGCGTAGCGCCACCGAATCGTTGGCCACCTGATCACAGATGGCGGACCGGGGCCGGTGACCCCGGGGGTGGGGTTACGCGATCGGGGCCCGGACCAGCGGCGGAAGCCACTCGTCCGGGCCCCGGTCAGCGGGACGGATCAGGTCGTGGTCTTGACCGTGATCTCGCCGTCGACGATCTTCTTCTTCGCCGCGTCGAGCTGGGTCTGGATGTCCTTGAGGTGGTCACCCGTGGTGGTCAGGCTGACGCCGCCCTTGGCCAGGGAGTACGTCTGCGTGCCGGTCAGCGGCTTGCCGTCCTTGACGGACTTGACCAGGTCGAAGACGCCGGTGTCGACGTTCTTGACGACCGAGGTCAGGATCGTGTCCTTGTACTTGGACAGCGCCGGGTCCAGGGCCTGGTCGGAGTCGACTCCGATGGACCAGGCACCCTTCTGGCCGGCGACGGCCTCGATCGAACCGGCACCCGAACCGCCCGCGGCGGCGAAGATGACGTCGACGCCCTTGTCGAGCATGCCCTTGGCGGCGGCCTTGCCCTTGTCGGGGCTGCCGAAGCCGGACAGGTCCGAACCGGTGGACAGGTACTGGATCTGCACCGTGGCCGAGGGCTTCGTGTCCTTGACGCCCTGCTGGAAACCGGCGGCGAACTTCTTGATCAGCGGGAGGTCCACACCACCGATGAAGCCGACCTTGCCGTCCTTGGACTTCAGCGCGGCCGCTACACCGGCGAGGTACGAGCCCTGCTCCTCGGTGAAGACGATCGAGTCGACGTTCTTCGCATCGGCGACCGAGTCGACCAGGCCGAAGCTGACCTTCGGGTACTTGGGAGCGATCTTGTCGACCGCGTCCTTGTACGCGAAGCCGACGGCGATGACCGGGTTGTAGCCGCCCTCGGCCAGCGACTGCAGCCGCTGTTCACGGTCGGCGGGGGTCTCACCGTTCTTTGCGGTGAGCTCCTTCGTCTGGGCGTCGAACTCGGCCTTGGCCTTGTCCAGGCCGCGGGCGGCGGAGTCGTTGAACGAGTTGTCGCCACGGCCGCCGACGTCGTAGGCCATGCCGATCTTCATCTGACCCGATTCGGAGCTGGTGCCCTCGTCGGACGAACTGCCGCACGCGGTGGCGGTGAGCGCGAGCGCTGCGGTGACAGCACACGCAGCGGTGATCTTGGATACCCGGCGCAAGGGAAGGCTCCTTCAAACCTGACCGAAGCGCCTCTTCCGGCGCTGGTTTCGCGGCGATCGTAACGCGCGTAGATGTCAGATAATGACCCGTACGGAAGCCGTTATCGGATCGTCGTGAACCGCGGGCGACCTGTCCGGTTACGGATGGTTGCCGCAGAGCAGCGCGGAAGCGGTGATGCACGGCGGTCGCCACGCCTCTCGTCTGGGGCGGAGTGGCCGCCACGAGAGGCCGCAGGCCTCCACACACCCGACGCGATCGGACCCACCAGGGCATGGCCAAGATCGACAACCGCCGCCCGACGCCGGGGTCCGCGACAAGCACCCCAGCGACTCAGGCGAGGACTCACGCACCATTGCCGACCATCCAAACGAAACAGGCCACGCGCTGAGCGCAAACCATCCCATACCTACTGGCAATGCAGACTTCCATTTCACCGAAGCGCATCATTCAGCCAAATCTTGCTAAAAAGTTGACCAAAATCTCAAAGTTTCATTAAATAAATCTGCTCACTCGATCGTGACGCAATTTTTCCGGACCGAGGGGAACAATGAAGCGCATATTTTCCATTCTTTCGATCACGGCAGCAGTTCTCGCGACCGCCGGTGCAATGGCTCCGACGGCATCGGCCGGCGTAGGAAACTGCAAGACCTGGACGTCCAACAGTGCCCCCTATACCGGTTCCGCCTACTGCAGCGAAATAGCGGCGGCCGACAAGTTCCGAGTGAGAGTCACCTGCGTCGATCCTCGCGGAAGCACGTGGATCGCGTACGGCCCGTGGGTGAAGAACACCAAAACCTCGACCGTCAAGTGCTCGGACAACCCGAACGTCGGCATCCTCAAGACCGGGGTCTCATTCAGCGCCTGACTCCGGCCTCCCCTCGCCCCTCAACCAATCGGGGAACGGGGGCGACCGCACAGATGTCCGACCGCTTCCACGCAACTGAGGGATACTCATGAAGAAGATGTACAACCTGGCCGCCGGGCTTATCGTCGCAGCTGGCTCGATCTTCGTCGCCGCGCCCACCGCGACCGCCACGGAAGTCGGCGCAGCCTCCGTCGACTGCGATACCTGGAAGTCGAGCACCGCGCCCTACAAGGGATACGCCAAGTGCACGGGCATGCTCCCCTACCCGCTCGAGGGTGTACAGGTACGGCTGACCTGCATCGACCCGCGCGGTTCCCAGTGGCACGTCAATGGAAACCGGGTGGGCAACGGCAAGACCTCCAGCGCCCAGTGCTCCGACAACTCGAGCGTGGGCATCTACAAGGTGGGGGTTAATCGTACGCGCCTTTAATGGGTGCCCCTCCTCGGATATTCCGCGAATAGGCTCGTCGATGACGACGCCCTGCGACAGATCCCCCTCCCGTTTCCGGACCACTGACGAAGGGAAAACATGAAGCGGGCAATTTCCATTCTCTCAATCACAGCAGGAATGCTGGCCACCGCAGGCGTAATGGCTCCAACAGCAACAGCAACTCCGACATGCAAGTACGGAGTTTCCAAAAGTGCACCATATGTCGCCTACGCCTCCTGCAGCGGATTGTCGCTAGCCAAACAGTTTCGGGTGCAGGCCACGTGCGTCGATCCTCGCGGGAGCACCTGGGTCGTGAACGGACCGTGGACGCGAAACACTGGGACTTCGGCCGTCAAGTGCTCGGACAACCCAAACGTCGGCATCCTTAAGGTTCACACCACGATTGTCTGACACTGCGTCCTCGTCCTCGCCCAGTCGGGGACGAGGACGCCTCCACGGACGTTGTTGCCGACGTGCAGTGGCGTACTCCCTCGCGCTCCGAGGCGCGGGCATACCCCACCTATGCTGACCTACCCATTCGTCGGCCAACGGCGTGCCGACGGGGACGCCCCAGAGGCAATATCTCCAGCACTCAGTGTTCGGAAAACGCACACCCTGGACATCTACGAGGCGCGCGAGTCCATTCAAATAGCTCGCCGATCCGGAACGGTTCACCAAGGGGATCGCGGACCTGGCTCTGCCGACCAGCACCGAGCCAGACCGCCCTCAGTCCACCGTGTCAAGCAGAGCGGAAGCGGTGAAGAGCTCCACCCCGACGGTGATCGCCTCCTCGTCCGCGTCGAAGTTGCCGCGGTGGAGGTCGAGCCCGCGCGTATCGCCGGGCGTACGCACTCCGAGGCGCGCCATGGCGCCCGGCACGTGCTCCAGGTACCAGGAGAAGTCCTCCCCGCCCAGGCTCTGTTCGGTGTCCTCGATCGCATACGACCCGCGGCGGGCGGCCATCGCGCTGCCGAGCAGGTCGATCGCGGCCGCGTCGTTCACCACGGGCGGGACACCCCGGATGTAGTTGATCACCGTCTTGGCGCCGTACATTCCGGCCACCTCGTCGATCGCCGCGTGCACGAGGTCCGGTGCGTCGCGCCAGGCGGCGAGGTCCAGGCAGCGAACCGTGCCCGACAGCTCGGCGTGTTGCGGGATCACGTTGCACGCGTGCCCGGTCTCCAGGCGCCCCCAGGTCACCGCGAGTCCGGCCCGGGCGTCGACCCGGCGGGCCAGCAGCGCGGGCACCTCGGTGGCGACCTTGGCGGCGGCGGTGACCAGATCCGTGGTCAGGTGCGGGCGGGCGGTGTGGCCGCCGGGGCCGTCCAGGGACAGCTCCAGGCGGTCGCAGGCGGAGGTGATCGCCCCGGCCCGCAGCCCGATCCGGCCCGCGTCGACCTTCGGGTCGCAGTGCACCCCGATGATCCGGCCGACGCCCTCCAGGACCCCCGAATCGATCGCGTCGGGCGCCCCGCCGGGCAGCACCTCCTCGGCCGGCTGGAAGATCAGCCGCACCGGGTTGGGCAGCAGCCCCTGCCGGTCGAGCTCGGCGAGGACGAGGCCGGCGCCGAGGACGGTGGTGGTGTGCACGTCATGCCCGCAGGCGTGCGCCCGGTCGGGGACGGTGGAGCGGTACGGGACTCCCGCCTTGGTGTCCGGGATCGGCAGCGCGTCGATGTCGGCGCGGAGCGCCAGCATGGGCCGCGTCCCCTCGCCCCGCGTCCCCACGTCACACATGAGCCCGGTCCCGGAGGCGAGCACCCTCGGCTCGAGGCCGGCCTGCTCCAGCCGGGCCTTGATCGCCGCGGTGGTGCGGAACTCCTGATTGCCGAGCTCGGGGTGCATGTGCAGATCGCGGCGGAAGGCGATGAGCTCGGCGCGCAGCGCTTCGGGCAGCGTGCCGGGCAGGGCCTCTTCCGTGAGCGGCGGGGCTTCGCGATCGCGGGGCGTCGAGTGGTTCACTGGTGAAGGGTAAGTCTGTTCCCCCTCCAACTGACCATGAAACAAGAAAAGTTCAGCCACATAGACGAATAAATGACTGGGTCGCGGCGTGTGAGACCCGGACGCGGTGGGTAAGCTCCACCGTTCCGTCAGCCCCGCAGCCCCCGGCGCATCGGGTGCAGCGCCAGCCCGATACACAGGGCCCCCACCGCCAGCAGGTCCAGGCTCATGGCCATCATGACGACCGCGGCCAGCACCAGCAGCGGGGACCAGCCGGGGACGTCGTCGCGGCGGAAGAACGCGAGCTGTGTGACGAGGGCCAGCAGCCCGAGCCAGAACAGCATCGGCACCACCGTGTAGACGGCCGGCATCACGCCGGGCACGTCCTGCACCTTCTCGAACATGTCACTCATCGCCTCCTCGTCCGCCGCGAGGAACCCGACCACCAGGTCGATCACCGCCTGGACCGCCACCGCGGCCGCCCCCAGCAGGCCGACCGCACGGGCCGCCCGGAGACGGGCCCGCCTCCCGCCGCGCACCCCGGCCGTCCTGCACAGGCCCAGGAACACCGGGACGAACGTGAGTACCCCCGCCAGGAACAGCACGTGCGCCACCGACCACCACACCCCGGGCCCGTAGTCCCCCACCGCTCGCCCGATCAGCCGCACCACGCCGTATCCGGCCATCAGGGCCGGGCCTGCGAGGAACGCGGTCGTGGCGGTGATGCTGCGGTGAGGCTTCGTCAATTCACTTGTCTGCATGCCCCGATGCTCGCTTCCCGACGGCATCGGCGGCTATCGGGGATGCCCCTGGGGCACCCCTGAGGTGGACCCCGTCGAAACCCCGGGGCTGAGGGAAGACCTGCCAGGGTGCGGCCACCCCTCCAGCGGTTTCCACGCCGGTCGCGGACGCGAGAGCCCGAGCATGGCGGCGAATCGCGGAGTACGCTTAGTCCAGTGGTTAGTCCATCCCGCACCCGCTCCCTGCGAGGCAGCCGTGGAAGCAGCTCGTCAGTACAACGTTCATGAGGCCAAGACCCACCTCTCGCGCATCCTGGAACACGTGGCCACCGGGGAAGAAGTGATCATCTCCAAGGCAGGGGAGCCGGTGGCCAAGGTGGTGCCGCTGCGCACCCACGTGAAGCGGACCGGGCGTGGCTCGCTGAAGGGGCGGATCCGCATCGCCGACGACTTCGACGAGCTGCCGGACGACATGGCCGACGCCTTCGGGATGCGCTGATGAAACTGCTGCTCGATACTCACGTCGTCCTGTGGTGGCTCGACGACTCCGCCGAGCTCACCGACGAGGTCAAACACCTGCTGGACACGGAACCGTCGGTCTTCGTCAGCGCGGTGACGCCTTGGGAGATCGCGATCAAGCAGTCCCTCGGAAGGCTCGAAGGGCCGGATGACCTCGCGGAACGGGTGCGGGACAGCCAGTTCCTGTCGCTGCCCATCACCGCCGGACACGGAGTACGGGCGGGCCGGCTGCCCGGTCACCACCGGGACCCCTTCGACCGGATACTCATCGCTCAGGCCCAGACCGAGGGGATGACCGTCCTGACCCGGGACAAGTGGATTCCCTCCTACGACGTACAGGTCATGCCCGTGTGATCCTGTCGAGGCTGCCCTGCCGGTTCACGCCTCCGTAGTCACCGCCGTTGCCCGCCAGGGCGCCAGCCGCTGGACGTCACGGGCCGTCTCCGTGACGCCGGCGAGGAAGCCCTGCGCCCTCGGGGACGCCGTTTCGCGGAGCCATTCCGGGGCGATGTCGCAGACCGCGACCTTCACCTCGGTGCCGGCCAGGGCCAGCGGCAGGGTGTGGACCACCGTGGAGGGGAAGCTCAGGACCGTGCGGCCGATGGGGCCGCGGCGGGCGATGAGTTCGAGGGGGAGGTCGGGGCGGACGATCTCCAGGCCGGTGGCGGCCTCCAGCGCGTGGAGCTTCTCGGTGGACTCGCGGCGGTGGGCGAAGTAGCGGGTGGCGCCGTGTGTACGGGCCAGGGCCGCGACCGCCTCCAGGTACTGCGCGCGGTCGACCACGCCCGTCTCGACCAGCGAGGTGCCGACCAGGTCCGCGCCCTTGGTGAGCAGCGGCGGGCCGAACCGGGAGCGGGTCCAGGAGAAGGTGTTGGGGATGAGGGTGATGCCGGGCGGCGGGATCACCGGCATCGCGGTGAAGAGCTCGACCTCGCGCACCGCGGACGGGGTGAAGCGCCGGCGGGCGGTGGCGGAGACCGGGGCGAGGGCCAGGTCGCGGGGGCCGGAGCCGCCGCGGCGGTGCCAGCGCACCAGGCGCTCGCCGCGGGTCAGCAGGGCGACGAACTCCATGGTGGCGGTCCCGTCGTCGACCACGGTGAGGCGGCGGGGGCGGACCAGGGAGAGCAGGAGTTGTACGTAGCGGGAGAACGGGTCCCCGATGACGATGTGGTCGGCGTTGCGGACGAGCCGGGTCAGGGCGCGCAGCGACTTCAGGGGGGTGCCCGAGTCGCCGCGCGCCTCCTGCCAGCGCACGGTGATGCCCTCGTCGCGGGCCAGCTCCGCCATCCGGCGCAGCTGACCGCGCGACATCGGGTCGACCGGAGGGAGGACGACGACGGTGACGTCCCGGACGACATGGCCGCCGCCTCCCTCTGTGTAGGCCCACTCCAGGACGTTCAGGAGCTGGACCGGGCTCTCGACGAAGGCGAGGTTCACCGGTCTGCCCGTCAGACCGCGACCGGCTCGGCGGCCTGGGCCGTCTCGCCGCTCTCCGCCACGACGCCCGGGACCCGGCGGAGCTTCTTCATCGGGCCGAGCTCCGACTCGTACACCTTCTTGACGCCGTCGCCGAGGGAGGCCTCGATGGTGCGGATGTCGCGGACCAGGCGGGTCAGGCCCTGCGGCTCGACGGACGCGGCCTGGTCGGAGCCCCACATGGCGCGGTCGAGCGTGATGTGGCGCTCGACGAACGCGGCGCCGAGCGCGACGGCGGCGAGGGTGGTCTGCAGGCCGGTCTCATGGCCGCTGTAGCCGATCGGGACGTTGGGGTACTCCTGCTGGAGGGTGTTGATGACGCGGAGGTTCAGCTCCTCGGCCTTGGCCGGGTACGTCGACGTGGCGTGGCAGAGCAGGATGTTGTCCGAGCCGAGGACCTCGACGGCGTGGCGGATCTGGCGCGGGGTCGACATGCCGGTGGAGAGGATCACCGTGCGGCCGGTAGCGCGCAGCGAGCGCAGCAGCTCGTCGTCGGTGAGGGACGCGGAGGCCACCTTGTGGGCGGGGACGTCGAACTTCTCCAGGAAGGCGACGGCCTCGGTGTCCCACGGGGAGGCGAACCAGTCGATGCCGCGCTCGGCGCAGTGCTCGGAGATGGCCCGGTACTCGGTCTCGCCGAACTCGACGCGGTGGCGGTAGTCGATGTACGTCATGCGGCCCCAGGGGGTGTCGCGCTCGATGTCCCACTGGTCGCGCGGGGTGCAGATCTCCGGGGTGCGCTTCTGGAACTTGACGGCGTCGCAGCCGGCTTCGGCGGCAACGTCGATCAGCGCGATCGCGTTGTCGAGGTCGCCGTTGTGGTTGATGCCGATCTCGCCGGTGATGTAGACGGGGTTGCCGGGGCCCGCGGTGCGGTTGCCGAGGGTGCGCAGTCGGGATGTGCTCATGGTGCGTTTCCTTACTTGGGGAGGGGGGTGTTGCTGGTGAGGGTGGGGCCCAGGAGCCAGGCCGCGATCTCGCGGATGGCGCCGAAGCCGCCGGGGGTGGTCGTCACGGCGCGCGCCGCGGCGCGTACCGAGTCGTGCGCGCTCGCGACGGCCACGGGCCAGCCGGCGAGTGCGAAGCAGGGGAGGTCGTTGACGTCGTTGCCGACGTACAGGACGCGTTCGGGGGCGATGGACTGCTCGTCGCACCACTGCTTGAGCGCGAGGTCCTTGCGGTCGATGCCGTGAAGGACGGGGACGCGGAGCTTGTGGGCGCGGGCGGCGACGACCGGGTTCTGTTCTGTGGAGAGGATCAGGAGGGGGACGCCCGCCTTGCGCAGGGCGGCGATGCCGAGTCCGTCGCCGCGGTGGACGGCGACCGTCTCGCGGCCGTCGGAGTCGATGAGGACCCGGTCGTCGGTCTGGGTGCCGTCGAAGTCGAGGACGACCGCGTCGATGTCCTCGCGGGTGGGCAGCGGGGCCGGGTCCAGGAGCGGGGCCAGGGCGCGGGCGCGGGCCAGGTCGTGCGGGTCGTCGATCTCCAGGACGCGGGCCGGGTCGGTGCGCACCAGCGCGGTGTGGCCGAAGAAGCGGTGGCGGTGGGTGCGGAATCCCGCCGCGTCCATCGCGTAGGCGGCGCCGGTCTCCAGGAGGTCCTCGGGGCGGTCCTGGCGGCGGGGGCGGACGGCCTTGTCGTGGTTGACGCCGTAGTTGTGGTCCTCGACCGCGGTGCCGTCGCGCCACAGGAAGCCGTGGAACGGGGCGACGGTGACGGCCGTGTCGGCGCCTTCCCGGGCGACCGCCGCGGCGACGCCGTCGATGTCCTCGCGGGCGATGAAGGGGCTGGTGCACTGGACGAGCAGGACCACGTCCACGGTCCGGCCGTGCTCCGCCTCGTAGGTGTCGAGCGCGTGCAGGACGGCGGCCTCGCTGGTCGCGGTGTCGCCCGCGATGGCTTCGGGGCGCTGGACGCAGTGCAGCCGGCCAATCTCGCCGAGGGCTTCACCGGCGGCACGGGCCGCCTCAGCGACGGCCGGGGCGTCGGTCGTCACGACGACTGCCGTGATCTCGCTCGACGCGAGGCAGGCGCGGACCGCGCGGACGACGAGCGGTACGCCGCCGACCTGGGCGAGGTTCTTGGCGGGTACGCCCTTGGATCCACCCCGGGCGGGGATCACGGCCAGCACGGTCGGCTGCTTGGTGGGCTGCGTCATCGCTGCTCCAGGAGGTGTCTTGGTAGAGGGGCCGGCAATTGGGGGGTGGAAGAAGGAGCGGGCTGGGTCGTGCAGCTGCAAGGCGGAGGATCGAGCCATGGCGAATGGGGACTCCCCTGCTCGAGCGCAGCCGAGAGCTCGGGGAACCTGGTGATTGACGACAACGCCGGAGGGGGCCCCTCCCGGCTCGAGCGAAGCCGAGAGTTGGGGGAGCGCGTGCCCAGCCCCGTGACGCCGCCCCCCAATTGCCGGCCCCTCTTCGTGGTGTTCACAGCTCGCCCATCCGTCGGATGACCGGGGCGACCCGCTGGACGCCCTGGCGGTACGCGCCCCGGGCCGCGTCCCGGACCGCCTCGCGCACCGCTCCCCTGACCCGGCCGGTCTCCTTGGGCGCGGCGGCGCCCGGGAGCGGGTGGCCGTCGGGGGCCAGGTGGTGGCGGGCGAGGATGCCGGGGAGGTAGCCGGGGGCGGTGGCGGGCGTGTAGTAGGGCGCGAGGGCGGGCAGCCGGTCCTGCGCCAGCAGGGCGGTGACCTTGGCGCGGGCGGTGTCGTAGGCCGTGGCGTAGGTGCCGTCGGCGGCGACGCCCTGGCCGGCCAGCCAGTTGGCGTCGGGCTGCGGGTGGGCGCCGCCGTCGAGGTGGTCCCAGGAGGTGAGCAGGCCGGAGCCGATGAAGTGGTGGTTGCCGAGGGTCTCGCGGACCCCCAGGTCGGTGAGGACGGCGGTGGGGATGCGCCGGTGCAGGGACTCCAGGGCGGCGGTCGAGGAGACGGTGACCAGCAGGTCGGTCCGGTCCAGGACCTCGCCCATGTGCCCGTAAACGAGGCGGAAGTTGGGCGGGAGCCCGCCGGGCAGCTTCTCGGCGAGGCGCTGGTACGGGAGTTCCTCGATGTGCGTGGTGTGCTCGCCGGGCTTGGAGCGGAGCTTGAGGAGCACCTCGCGCTGCGGGTGCAGCCTGGCGTGCTCGACGAGCCTGCGCAGCAGGTACGTACGGTCGGCGCGGGAGGCCGGCACGGACGGCTGGGCGGCGAAGACGACGGTGTCGCGGCCGGGTTCCGGGGCGTGCGGGGTGCCGCCGAGGAACGGCAGGGCGGCCTCCGTGACGGCCGAGGCGTCGGCGCCCACTCCCTCGTACACGGCGCGGAAACGCTCCGCGTCGTGGCGGGAGTTGGCGAGGACGACGTCGGCGCCGTGCCGCAGCAGCAGGCCGTCGGCGAGCTTCTCGTAGACGACTCCTACGTAGCCGGTGACGACGACGGGCCTGGGTCCTGTCCGGAGTTCCCCGTCGTCCGCGCGGAGCGCGGGCGCAGCGGCGGTCGGTGCGTGCGATCGGTGTGCGGGGTCGCAGGTCATGTGGCGGAGCCACCTGTCCTGAGGCCCCGTGCGCCGAGTGTGCGTGCCGGGCGTCGGGGCGCAGACGGGGCACTCCGGACAGGACCCCTTGGCCGGGCGGAGGGCGGAGAGGCCGTGCAACATCGCCTGGACGGCGCCGCCGACGAGGGCGAGGACCACGAGGTCGTATCCCTCGTCGCGCACGGTGTCGAGGAATTCGAGGGCCGTCACCTCGCGCACCCGGTCGGTGTCGATGCCGACGTCGCCGACCTCGGCGAGCTGGCGGGGTGTCGGGGTCGCCCGGCCGCGGAGCAACAGTCCGCTGATCTCCGTACGGGGCGTGGGCGCGCCGCCGTCGCCCGTGGTCAGCCGGCGCGCGGTGAGCGCGCCCCACTTCCATCGGGTGTCGGAGTCGGCGAGGACGGCGACCCGGAGGGCGGTCGTCTTTTCGGTACGTGGGGGCACGTCCCAAAACTTAGGAAGGCATTTCGATTCGCAGCCCAACGTGGCGGCAACAGCGGGTTAACAACCCGACGACGCTTGGCGAATCACCCTCACAAATGCCCTGCTTACGGCAGGGAATGGACCTGGTTCATCACTTCGACATTCGTCGTTCACCTGCTGTCCCCGTCGGGTCCAGGGTAAATGCCGGACATCCGCCTAGCGTGTGACGCGTGGTTAAGCTCTCCGTCATCGTGCCGTTCTACAACGTACGGGCCTACGCCCCCGATACCTTGCGAAGTCTGCGGGCCAATGCCCGTGATGATTTCGAATTCATTTTCGTCGACGACTGTTCGACCGACGGGACTCTGGAGATCCTCCAGCGCGCCGAGGGCGAGATCCCGGGTGCCGTCCTGGTCGCGCACGAGAAGAACGGGGGCCTGGCCACCGCACGCAATACGGGTATCGACGCGGCGCGTGGCGAGTACCTCACCTTCCTCGACGGCGACGACTGGGTCGTTCCCGGTCACTACGAGCGGCTGCTGGCCGCCATCACGGGGCTGGGGTGCGACTTCGTCCGCACGGACCATGTGCAGTTCACGGACCGGGTGCGCACCGTGCACCGGGTCCCGCACGGTCTGCGCGACACCGTCATGCGTCCGCGGGACGTGATCCTGCCCTCCGACCGGTCGACGCCGGTGGACTACGCGTACGCCTGGGCCGGCGCCTATCACCGGAGGCTCGCGGACTCGGGGCTGCTCCGGTTCCGGGACGGACTGCGCACCGCGGAGGACCGGCCCTGGATCTGGCGGCTGCACCGGGAGGCGGAGTCGTTCGCGGTGGTCGGCCTGCCGGGAGTGTTCTACCGGCGCGGCGTCGCGTCCTCACTCACCCAGATCGGTGATGTGCGTCAACTCGACTTCATCCGGGCCTTCGACCAGGTTCTGGAAGAAACGTCCCGGGACCCGGAGGCGGACCGTCTGCTGCCGAAGGCCGTACGCACCTATTGCGCGGTCATGGCGCATCACTTGGAATCCATCGAAAGGTTCGAACCGGCAGTGGCACGGAAATTGCGCTCCATGAGCGCGGCTTCCCTGCGGCGCATGCCTCAGGAAGTTCTCGCCGATACGCTGAATTCGCTGGGCGACCGCCGCGCGGACCAACTGCGACGGGTACGCCGCCGCTCCGTCTCCCGGGAGGTCGCGGCCTGATGCCCGGCACGTACACCGCGCCGGTCGGCCGGTCCACCACCCAGATCTTCTCCGCGTGCACGCAGTACGCCGCCGCCACCCTGGTCGCCGCCCTGCGCGCCGGCCAGTTCGGCCCGCGCTCCGAACACCGGCGCATCCTCGTCGTGAGCGACACCTCCCCCTCCCCCGAGCTCGGCACACCGCTCCACCAACGGCCCGGATTCGAGGCGCTGGCGGCCGAGTTCGACACGGTGCGGTCCTGGAACGACTTCATCCGGCCGTTCCACCCCGCGGGCTGGTCGCCCAGGGAACAGGACGCCTCGCTGTGGGAGCGGGCCGTGCGACAGGCCTGGGAACTCGGCGACGAACCGGTCGAGATCGCCTGCGAGTCCATCCAGGCCAACCCGTCCCAGGCCCTCACGGTGATCTTCGGCGACAGCCCGGTGCACATCTACGCCGACGGACTGATGAGCTACGGCCCGACCCGCAGCAAACTCGACCAGTTGGTCGGCACCCGCATCCGCCGGCTGCTCCACCTCGACCTGGTGCCGGGCCTGCGGCCGCTGCTGCTCACCGAGTTCGGGGTCGCATCGGAGATCGTGCCGACCGATGTCTTCCTGAAGGTACTGGGCGAGCTCGCCGGCGCGGCCACGAAGCTTCCCGACGCCTCCGGATCGGCCCTGCTGCTCGGCCAGTACCTCTCCACGCTGGGCATTCTCACGCCCCAACAGGAGGAGGACCAGCACGCGCGGATGCTGCGCGGCGCCGTCGCCCTCGGCCACACCCGGATCGTCTTCAAACCGCACCCCAGCGCGCCGGCCCACTGGACCCGCTCGCTGGAGCTGGAGGCGGAACGGCTCGGCGCGGACCTCACCGTGCTCGACAGCCCGGTCCTCGCGGAGACCCTGTTCGAAACGATGCGTCCCGCCCTGGTCGTCGGCTGCTTCTCCACCGCGCTGCTGACCGCCGCCTCGTTCTACGGGCTGCCGGTCGCCCGCGTCGGCACCGGCCCGCTGCTGGAACAGCTCACCCCGTACCAGAACAGCAACCGCGTCCCCCTGACGATCGTCGACGCGCTGCTGCCCGACCTGGAGGACGAGTCCGCCGTCACCGGCTGGTCGCTGCCCTCCGCCGAAGAAGTCCGGGGTGAGCCGACCGGTCTGCTCGCCGCGGTGGGATACGCCATGCAGCCGGAGATCCAGGCCGCCCTGCGCCCCGACGCCGAGCGCTACCTCAGCCGGCACCGCGCCACGACCTGGCGGTACTTCAAACGGCGCCGGCTGACCGCGCTGGGGCTGCCCGGGGCCATCCCCGCGCAGCTCGCGTTCATCCCGCGCAACGCCACGGTCCGCCGCATCGCCCGCAAGGCCCGCACGCTGAAGCGGGCGGCGGCGGGCTGACGCGGGGCGTGGGAATCCGGCCGCTTCGCCGGACAGCCGTCACAGCTGCCCGACGAAGCGGCTGACGCGTTCCTGGTGGTCGGCGATCCACCCGTCCTCGAGGGCGATCGGGATCCGGACGGTCACCATGGAGATCGATTCGTCCTCCACAACGACCTCCGGGCAGTCCCGCTCGCCGTCGAGCTGGATGCTCACCGTGGGGCCTCGGTCCGATGCCATCCAGATGACGTCCTGTTCCAGGGCAAGCTGCTCCAGGGCCCTGCCCCACGACTCCAGCTTGGAACGGGACAGGACGAGCAGCGTGCTGCCCTTGACGAACAGACTGGTCACCGCGATCTCCGCCTCCCAGAACGCGGAGTCCATCGCCGAGAACACGGTGATCCTGACCTCGTTCTCGGAATCGGTCAGTCGAACCAGTTCGAACGGAAACACGTCCTTCGGCACCTTTCAGTCGACCAGGAATTGAGCCGCGGTGGACCAGCCGTTGTCGTCGTAGGCGTGGATGTCCACCCTGAACGGGACGTTCGACCCCTGCAAGTAGCGTGGTGTTGCCTGGAAGAGCACGGTGTTGCCCTTCGCGACGTGCGCCGCGATCGAGTCTCCGAACGTCGCCATCGCCCCATTGTCCACCTTCGAATTGGTGCGGACGATGTTCGCTTCGACCTTGCCGTCACCGCCCAGCGACTGCGGGAGGAGATGCCCCCTCGTGTGACCGGGCGAGTTCTTCACGAAGCCCGGAGGCAGGATCCTTCGGCCCGCCTTGGTCCCCTTGGTGACTCCCGGGGCGATGATGGCCGTCACCCCGGTCCGACGCCCTCCGGGGAGTACCTCGCCGTAATCGACGTCACCCCCGCCGCAGTTGTGCACCAGGACCGGAGTGGCCCCCGCCGCCACGAAGTACGTATGCGCCCTGGCCACGCTCAGGTTGTAGACCGCCGCCTGCTGCGTCCAGGCGCGGACCGCGTCCACCTGGACGCGGGTGCCCGAGCCGGTCTCCAGCCACTGGCCGGGCTTCAGTTCCTCGGCCTTCAGCCACTTGCGTACGGACGGGACCCAGAACGGGTGGCCCGCGGTCGCGGTCAGGGTGTCGGTCGCCTCGCCGCGGTCGCCGTCCGTGTCGAGGGTCAGGCGGACCAGTTTCTTCAGGCCCTTGCCCTTGATGGTGGCCGTGACCTCCTGGGTGGAGGTCTTCCCGGTGGTGGGGTCGGTGGCCCGGACCTTGTCGCCCGCCTCGACCTGTTCGATCGGTTGCCGGCTGCCGTCGGCCATCAGCACGTCGGTGCCCGGCACGAAGCTGTTGCCCACCAGGTCGGAGGCGAGCTGGGCGCATTCGACCGCCGACTCGACCCGGTCGAGTGTGTCGTCGGCCTTCCTGGCGGCCTTCGCGATGTCGTCCGCGTACTTCGCGGCCTTCGTCGCCATCCGGCCCGCCTTGGCTGCCCGGACCGCACCGGCGCCGACTCCTCCGAGGGCCACACCGGCCACCGTCGCGACGGCCCAGGCGCAGGCCTCCATGTCGCCGGTGGTGACGCAGTCCCGGATGTCGTTGAAGCCGGTGACATCGCCGACGACGTTGCCGACGGTCTTGGCGCCCTCCCAGACCGCACCCCAGTCGACGGAGTCGCGGACCGTCTCGACGACGGCGCCGACCTGTTCGACCACGGCCTCGCGAATGGCGTCCGTCGCCTTCGCCACGTCCGCGATCACGTCGCGGGCCGCACCGACGAGGATCGCCGGCAGATTGGGATCGGCCGTCACGATCGCCTTGGCCACCGCCATGAGTGGCCGGGCCGCGGCCACGATGTCGGGGATCGGGTTGTGCTTGGCGACGAACGCGGCCGCCGACCGGGCCTTCCGGCTGACCGCGGCCCGCGTCTCGTGGTAGATCCGGCGCGCCTCGGCTGCCTTCTCCCGGGCCCATTGGGTGGCCCCGGTACTGCGTCCGACACTCTTGGCTATCCGCACGCCGGCATCGACGATCGTCTTCAGACCGGACTTGCGGTAGATGTAGCTCGCCACCTTGCCCGCATAGCCGATCGCCTTCTTCAGCGCGGAAACGGGGTGGCGGACCGTGTAGACGACCGCCTTGACGATGTTCTTGGCGGTCTTGACTGCAGCACGGACGTACTTGTTCTTCTTGACCTTGTTGTACGCCTTCTTGCACCAGCCGCAGCTGGGCCAGTGACCGTCCGGGTCGGAGTAGTCCATCGGGGCACCTGCCCCGTAGGTGTACCGGTTCGCGAGGATCGAGGCTCCGGAGGCGTACGTGTAGGAGTCCCTGGAGTCGAAGGCCCCGGTGCCCGGGTCGTACCAGCGCGCCCCCATGTTCACCTGTTCGGTGTCGGGGTCGGTCCAGTCGCCCTGGTATCCGGCGTTGCCCGCCGTGGCCGGCTGCGCTTCACTCGCCGCGGACGGCTGCCCGAACGGATCGAAGGCCGTGGAGCCGGTCAGCGCGGTGGCCGAGCCGTCGGTCGCCGACAAGCCGCCGACCACGTCGCCGTGTTTGTCCGAAACCGTCAGCTGCGCCGCACCGGTGCCCTCCGCCACCGAGAGCAGTTCGTCGAAAGCTCCCCTGCCGTAGGTGGAGTTGTTGTCCCTGACCGGGTCGGGTGCGAGACCCGCGTAGCTGAAGTCCGCGTCGTTGCGGGACGCCACCCGGTCCAGGGAGTCGTAGGTGTACTCGGTCCCGGACTCCCCCGCCTTCGTCAGCCGGTCGAAGGCGTCGAAGGTGAACTCCTCCGTCATGCCGGAGCTGGTGCGACTGGCCAGGGTGCCGCGCGGGGTGTGGTCGTAGGTGTAGTCCCCGTCGGACAGCAGCCGGTTGCGTTCGTCGAAGGTGGCTGCCCTGTCTCCGTTCTGCACGCGGTTGCCGCTCTTGTCCCACCCGTACTCGGTGGTGGTGTCGTTCTCCGTCCATGAGGTGAGGCGTCCGGCGTCGTCGTAGCCGTAGGTGTTCTCACCGGCCTCGGCCGTGCCGGTGGTCTTCTTGGAGGTGAGGTGGTCGTCGGAGTCGTAGCCGTAGTCGGTCGCCGCGACGGTGGCGCCGCCACTGCTCGTCACGGTGTCCGTGCCGATCCGGCCCAGATCGTCGTAGGCGAAGCTGCGCGACTGGCCGGCGCCGTAGTCGATCTCCTTGACCGAGCCCGCCCCGTCGTAGCGGTAGGTCTGGGCGGCACCGGTGAGCGGATCGGTGGCGGAGGTCAGCTGGCTGCGGGCGTAGCCGAAGCTCGCCGTGCCCGCGGCGTCGGTACGGGAGGTGAGCCGGCCGTCCGCGTCGTACTCGTACGTCGCGGAACCGGACGGTCCCTTCGCCTCGATCAGCGAGCCGCGGTCGTTGTACGCGTAGGTGTTCTCGCCCTTGGGGGACGACGCCTTCGTCAGCCGGCCCGAGGTGTCGTAGCCGAAGGTCTTCTCCGCGGTGGCGGCCTCGGCGCCGCTGCCGGTCTCGTGGACGAGGAGGCCGGCCCGGTCGTAGCCGCGGGTTTGGACCACGCCGCCGGGTGCGGTGGCCTGCAGGGCCTGGCCCGCCGCGTCGTACGCGGTGGTCCAGGTGCGGTCCTGCGGGGCCGGGTCGCGGCTGGTCTCCGGTTCGACGACGGACTCGGGCAGGCCGAGGGTGTTGACCGTGTAGAAGGTCTTGTTGCCGCGGCCGTCGGTGTAGCGGGTGCGGTTGCCCAGGGCGTCGTATCCGAAGGAGGTGGTGATGGACTCGGTGTCGAAGACCGGTTCGGTCTGTCCGGTCAGCCTGCCGAGCGGGTCGTACGCGTAGCGGGTGGTGCGGCCGAGCGGGTCGGTGGAGGTGGTGAGGTTGCCGGCCGTGTCGTAGCCGTAGTCGACCTTGCGCAGCGGGCTGTTGTCCGCGTCCAGGTCGGAGTCCTGGACCAGTTGACCGAAGGCGTCGAAGAGCTTGGCCGAGGTGCGGCCCATGCCGTCGGTGCTGCGGACCTCGCGCCCGCTCATGTCGTAGCCGAACTGGGTGACCACCCCGCCCGGGTCGGTCGCCCGGGCGAGCTGTCCCAGACTGTCGTAGCCGTACTGGCTCACATCGCCGCCGGGTGCGGTCTGCTTGACCACATTGCCCGCGTCGTCGTACTCGTTGCGGGTGGTGAACGCGCCGGGTTCCGGCCTGCGTTCGATCGTGGTGGTGGTGACGGGCCGGTCGAGGTCGTCGTACGTCGTCTCGGCGCGGGCCCCGTCCGGGCCGGTGACGGTGAGGAGTTCACCGGTGCGGGTGTAGGTGTACGTCCATCGCGCGTGCTCGTCGTCCTTGCCCGCGGGCACGTCCTTGGTGGTGAGCCGGTTCTGCCGGTCGTAGCCGAACTCGGTGACCCGGCCGAGCGGATCGGTCGCGGTGGCCACGTTGCCCAGCGCGTCGTAGCTCCGGGAGGTCGTCGGGGTGACGGTCTCGGTGGAACCGGGGGCCCGGTAGGCGGGGGCGGTGGCGGTGAGGGCGCGTCCCAGCCGGTCGTAGGTGGTGCGGTTGGTGTTGCCGGCCGCATCTACGGATTCGGTGACCGCGCCGAAGCTGTCATAGCCGGTGTAGGTGGCGGGCCGGGAGGTGACGGGGGCCGTGCCGCCGGACTCGGTCGCCACGGGGGGTGAGGTGGCCGAGAGCGGGCGGCCGACCTCGTCGTAGGCGTAGTCGGTGCGGTTGCCCGCCGGGTCCGTACGGGAGGTGACGAGGCCACGCTGGTCGTACCCGTAGACCGTGGCGCGGCTCTCGGTGCCGTTCTGGACGATCTCCTGCTCGGCGTTGCCCGCGTTGTCGTAGACGTACCGGACGGTCTCGGGTGTGGCGCTCGTGGGCCACGGCACGTTGGACGGGGCGCCGTTGGAGGTGGTGGTCTCCACGTTGCCCGCGAGGTCGTAGCCGTACGTGGTCCGGCGGGCGAGACCGGCCGGGTCGGTGACCTCGGACTTGGTGCGGCCGACCGCGTCGTAGGTGTACTCGGTGACGAGCTTGCCGTTGTTCGCCTTCTCGGTCAGGACGTTGCCGGCGCCGTCGTAGACGTTGGACTCGACGACGATGTCCCGTCGGGTGCCGTCGGGGTTGTGGAATCCCTTGAGCGTGAGGGACTTGAGCAGGTCGTCGCCGAAGTACTCGTAGACGAGGTCGCGTCCCATCGCGTCCGTGTTGCGGACGACCCTGCCGCCCATGTCGTACGCGTACGACTGCAGGACGGTGTAGTCCGGGTCTCCGCCGTCGTCGTCCCAGTCGCGCATCCGGGTCTCGGCCATCATGTTGCGCGCGGTGTACACGTAGTCGAAGTGGTTGTCGTTCGCGTCCACCATCGAGGTCTTGTTGCCGAGCGCGTCGTAGCCGTAGGTGGTCTCGCTGCCCTCGGCGTCGGTCACCTTCTCCGGCCTCCCGTACGCGTCGTGCTCGAAGGTCATCACGCGTGCGGCGTCGCCGCCGAGCACGTCGCTGACCTCGGTGCGCACGGTGTTGCCGTCGGCGTCGTAGCCGGTGACGGTGCGCTGCTGGTGCTTGGAGAGGGTGACGACGTTGGTCGCGGCCGGTTCGGTGGTGGAGACGAGCCGGGACAGCTTGTCGTAGGCGAGGGTCACGGTGGCGCCACCGGGCTGGGCGTCCGAGACGGCGGTCTCGGTGAGTTTGCGGCCCAGCGCGTCGTAGGTGAACTTCGTGACCAGCGCGGAGGGTTCGGTGACCTGGGCGAGGTCACCGGTGGTGAAGTACAGGTAGCGGGTGACCTTGCCGCGCGGGTCGGTGGAGGTCAGCGGGAGACCGGTGGGGGTGTTGCCGCCGTTGACGGCGGGTTCGGCGCCGGTGGTGTAGGTGTTCTTGACGGTGCCGCCGTCGGCTGCCGTCTGCTGGGTGAGCAGCCCTCGGGTGTCGTACTGGTACTGGGTACGGAAGCGGGTGTCGGTGGGTCCGGAGGACCGGCCGTCGAGGGTCTGCGAGGGCTGGTCGGCGCGCAGGTCGATGTCCCCGGCCGGGGCCGGGTAGGTGGTGTACGAGGTCTGGCAGTCGTCCTTGGTCCGGCAGGTCGTGCGGCTGGTGACGTTGCCCCGGTCGTCGTAGCCAAGGGTGACCTGGTCACCGTTCTCGCTGGTGATACCGGTCTGGAAGCCGTTGTCGTCGTACGCGAAGAGACGGATGGCGACACCGTCGGCGGGGTGCCGGATGAAGTCCGGTTCGCTGCCGCCGTCACCGGGCGGATTGGTGCAGAACGCCGGGTCGCCCGGGTCGGGCTCGGTGCAGACCTCCTGCGGCGGGTCGGTGTCCGACGGGCTCGGCGAGGGGTCCGGATCGCGGGCGCCGAGCGCCATCGGCTCGCCGTAGCGCAGCATCCGCGAGGTCAGGCCGTCGTACTCGTAGAAGTACGGCGAATCGACCGGGTCGTGGACCTCCACGGTGCGGCGCAGGTCCGTGTCGTTGCCGAAGACCGCGGGCGTGCCGATCTTCCAGATGCCGCCGTTGCGGTCGGTGTACTCCTGGACGCGGTCACGGGCGGTGTCGTAGGTGACCTCGGACGCGATGCGGTCGGAGGGCAACGTCGTCCGGGTCAGCACGTCCGCGGTCCGGGTGCCCTCGCGGAAGTGGCCGGCGACGGCCGTCGCGCCCAGCGGGTGGTGGTAGACGGCGACGTCGTCGATGCTGCCGGCGAAGGAGCGGGCCGCGGTGCTGCCCCAGCCGGGCCAGGAGGCCGGGGTGGTGGCGTGTGCGGCGCCGATCTGGTTGTAGGTCAGGTCGCCGGCGACGAGCTGCTTTCCGGTGACGGTGCCGGAGAGCTTCCCGTCCAGGTAGAGGCTCTGGGTGGAGCCGGAGGCCGAGAGCACGGCGTGGTGCCACTTGCCGTCGTTGACGTTCTTGGTGGTGTCGGTGATCGGGGCGACGGTTCCGGTCCAGAACTGGCCCCGCAGCTTGCCGTCGTTGCCGACGTACAGTGCGGGCGCACCGGCCCCCGGTGCGGTGCCCCATGCCTTGTTCTGGTAGCCGACGAGCGGGCCGCCGACGCCGGTCGCGGGCGTCTTGAACCACACCTCGACGGCCGTGTCCCGGCTCTTCTTGAGCGTGCCGGAGGGCAGGACGATGCGGGAGGTACTGCCGTTGAATCCGGCCGCGGTGCCCGGGTCGCCGGGGATCGCCCCGGCCGCGCCGAGGGTGACGTCGGTGGAGGTGCCGCGGTCCTTGCCGAGATTGGCCTCGACCGCGCTGTCGGCCGCCGTGCCTTCGGCCTCGCCCAGCTTCCAGTAGGACTCGGGGCGGGAGTCGAGCACGGTGCTGCCGTAGTGGCTGCCCGCCCCGTACGCATACCGGGTGCAGCCTCCGGTCGGGTCGCAGACCTTGTCGAGCAGGTCGCCGGTGTAGGTGTACGACCATGTGAGCGGGGCGCCGTCGACCGGATTGGTCGACACCGCGGTGACGTGGGAGCCGGTCCACGTGAAGTTCAGCGAGCGGCCGCTGCGGGGGTGCGCGGCGCTCTGGATCTTCCCGCCGGACCAGGTGTAGGTGACCACGTTGGACGAAGCGTCCGTGATCTTCGAGAGGAGCCCGCCGGTGCTGAAGTCGTAGCTGGTGCCGGACTTGTCCTGGAGCCGGTAGGTGCCCGCCGTGGCGTCGAGGGTGAGCTTGGCGTACCGGCCGGGCGGCGGGGCGAAGGTGCCGTCCGGGTTCTTGCCGAAGCGGACGTCCTGGCCGTCGGGGTAGCGGATGACGACGTTGCCGCTGCCGTCGTCGTCGGCGGTGAGCCGCATGTCGTACCGGGTCGACCAGCCCGCGCCGAACGCGAGGTCGCGCCTCGGGTCGAGGCTGTTGTACGTGCGGACCAGGGTCAGGTCGGGCCCGGTCGTGGTGAGCGACGCGTCGATGGCGGAGGAGGTGAAGTTCCCGACGTTCGGGTCGAACTCCTTGCCGGGCGCCTCGGACAGCCGCGAGGTGATCTCGGGCTGCGGCACGGCGGCGACCAGCGCGATCTGCGCCGTGGGGACCTCGTTGGACGCGTCCTTGACGAAGCCGCGCCACAGATAGGTGGTGCCCCACTTCAGCCGGCCGGCCGGGACGGGGTAGGCGGACGACGTCTGGTAGGCGGAGGTGGTGCAGCCGGTCGGCTTGCCGCCCTTGTCCGCTTCGCAGATCTCGTACTTGTACTGGAGGGCCGAACCGGGCGGGGCGTCGATGTCGACCCCGGCGGCCCAGAGCTGCGGGGTGAGGGTCTGGGCCTGGTAGCCGTTGGGCGGGAACTGCTCCTTGACCACGGGGGCGATGTCGAAGACCTGGAGGGTGAGCCGGCCGGGCGGCACCTGCTCGTCGGTGAAGACCTTGCCGCCGGTGCGGACCATGGTGAAGTCGAGCATGTACGTGCCCGGCGGCAGCGCCTTGATGGTCGCGTCGAGGGTGGCCTTCGCCCCGTGGGCGACGTTGCCGGTGAGGTTGGCGGCCCGCTGCTGGGTGACCAGCTTGCCCTTGGCGTCATAGGCGCGGTACGCGAGGTAGTAGGTGCCCGGGGTCCAGGTATCGGCCCCCCTGTTCGTCACCGCGACCTTGACCTTGCCCGCCTGGTTCTGGAGCACCGGCGGGTCGGGGACGGGCTTGGGGAAGGCGTACGTGGCGCTGTACGGGGAGTGCGTGACGAACAGCTTCGGCGGGTTCGCGGTGGCGTGGCCGGTGAGCTTCTTGAAGGAGAGGCTGTCGGTCGCCGAGGCGCGCAGCGACAGACCGTTGTTGGCCTGGGTGCCGTCGGCCCAGCGCTGGACCAGGTCGCGGCCGCCCTTGCCGAGGTCGAAGAGCTCTCCGGCCGCCGGGCAGTTGGACTTGGAGGCGCCGAAGGCGACGTGTCCGTACGCGAACGACCTGGTGGCGAGCGCCCCGCCGACCGAGGGGCCCGGATAGGCCGTGCCGGTGCCCGCGGTCCAGGACTGGGTCACCGGGTGGACGGAAACCGGCCGCGCCTTGCAGGAGGCGGAGTCGAAGTTCACGATCTGGAGCTGCGCTCCGAAGATCCGGTGGTTGCGCAGCCGCTCGTCGAGGCCGGGGAAGCCCAGGTAGGAGTAGGTCGCGCCGGACGGGCCGCGGCCCACCTGGAGTTCTTCGGCGCCGACCACGGAGGGGCCGCCGTCCCTGACGTACATGGAGGTGGACGCGGCGCCGGTGTCGACGGACGGGTCGACGCGGACGGGAAAGGCCCGGTCCGGGTCGGTGAGCCAGCCACGGTCGGCGTTCACTTTCAGGGCCGGGCCTTCGCCCCCTTCTACGAGTGTGTAGCGGACGGCGTACGAGGTGGCGCCCCGGGCGTCCGTCATGAACCCGGCCGGAATGACGGCCCTGGTGCGGCCGTCCGTCCCGGTGAGCACGACCGAGCCGTTCCGGACGGTGGCGTCGAGTCCGTCGAGCTCCAGCGGGAAGACGTACTCGGCGGGGGCGGCGGCGGAGTTCAGGACGAGGGTCTCCTTGACCCCGCCGGCCTGCGAGTCCAGCCACAGATCGGTGCCGGGCAGGACCTGCTCGTAGGTGACCCTGGTGCCGTCCGCCTTTCCGGGTGCGGGCGCGGCGCCCCTCAGTCCGTAGGAGAAGGACTCGCCCGTCGGGAGGGTGAGGGCGGCGAGCCGCGGGGCGTCGGCGCGGGCGGCGAGGTGGAGGCCGACGGAGTCGGCGGTGTTGGTCCACCCGGCGTCACCCTCGCCCGCCCCGGCGGCGGGGGCGGTGCTCTCGCGCCCGGTCAGCCCGGAGTCGATCGGGTGCCAGTCGCCCTTGCCGTCGCGGTAGTTGAGGGGTGTGGGGGAGATCTCGGTGGTACGGGTGCCGTCCTGGTTGGCGTACGTGCGGCTGCGGGCATCACGCTCGGAGACGAGTTCCATGCTGGTCGCGCGGTCGAATCCGGTGGTCCGGGCGGCCGGCGGTTCGGTGACCGCGGCGATGTTGGGCCGGACCGCCGGCCGGGCCGGCTGCGGGGGCCCCAGCGGGTACTTGGCCCGCGTCGACGTCGGCGACTCGGTGTTGCCCGGTCCGCCTTCGACGTGGCTGCGCCCTTCGGCGCTCCCCCACTGCTGGCCGGGGCCCCTGGCCGCGTCGGGCCGGTCCGGGAAAAGAGGGAATCCGCTTCCGGCCAGGGCCAGCGAGCCGACGGCCAGCGTCACGGCGACGGCCAGACCGACGCCCGTGCCCCAGATCCCGCGTACCGCGCGAAGCATCAGCAGACGACGCGCGATTCTTCGGTACGCAGGCACGGCTCCCCCAAGTGCGTGATGGAACAGATCAGTTGATGTTGGGGACTGTGAGGGAGCTGTGTCGACGGATGCACGGACTGTTCATGTACCCGTCAATCGTGAGCGCGTCTTCTTCATCCGGCCGCTACCGCCCCGTTCACCGCCGCTCGCCTAGCGTCCGACTCCATGACTTCCCACTCGACGCCACGCACCGCCCGTTGGGCCGCGGCCGTGACCGCCGCCATCACCGCGTTCCCGCTGCTCGTAACCCTGCCCGGCACCGCACACGCGGCGGACTCCGCCACCTGCACGGCCACGGGCCCCGTATACGCCCTGGACTCCGCCGGCAAGCTGCTGCGCTACGACATGCCGGCCCCGGTCAGCGGCGGCAATCTGGCGTCCCCCAGCACGATCGACACCGGATGGACCGGCTACGGCCGGATGCTGGCGGGGCAGGGCGCGCGCTTCTACGGGATCAAGGCCGACGGGCTCTACCTGAGCCACCGGGTCAGCGCGACCGGCACCTGGGACATCCACCACAAGAAGATCAGCCCCAACTTCGGCTGGCTGACCAAGGCCGCGGACCGCAACCAGGTCACCATCGACCGGGGCGACCGGATATGGGTACTGGACAACGAGGGCGCGCTGCGCACGTACAAGTACGACTCCGCAGCCGACACCTTCAGCGCCGACAGCGGGAAGATCATCGACCAGGGCTGGGAGCGGTACGACCTGATCGTCGCCGCCGACTCCGGTGTGGTCTACGGCCGTTCGGCGACCGACGGCAAGCTCTACCGTTCGCGCTACGACTTCACCAGCCAGCGCTGGATCGAGCGTCACGTCGTGGAGAGCCTGGCCGACTGGCGCCAGTACAGCAGGGGGATCACCTCGATCGGCGGGGACACCCTGGTCGGGGTGAACGCGGCCGGCGTCGCCGACTACTACCGCTTCGACGAGAACATCCGCGACTTCCCCGTCTACAACAAGACCGTCGGCAGCGCGGGCTGGCAGAACTACTCCAACGTGTCGGGGGCGCCCGACGCCTGCCGGATCAACGCGAACCACACCCCGGCATCCCCGCCGGCGCCCCTGGAGAGCTACACCCCGGCCGCAGTGACCCAGTCCGCGACGGGGTCACTGGAGTTCGCGTACACGGACAACATCGGCCGCCTGGTGCACGGCCGGATGGCGGACGCCTCGGACTTCAACGGCGTCCAGTGGACCACCGTGTCCGGCAACGAGGCATTCACCGGCCGCCCCACCCTCACCGGGCACACCGACGGCCGTGTCGTCCTCACCGCGCAGAACACCTCCGGCAGCATCTGGCAGCGCAACCAGACGGCCAAGGCCTCCGCGGACTGGAACGACTGGATCGACCTGGCCGGCGCCATGGCCCACCACGCGGTCACCGCGAAGACCCCCGACGGGCTTCTCGTGCAGTTCGCCGTCGACGGCGAAGGCAAGCCCTGGTACCGCATCCAGCAACGGGCCAATGTGGACTTCATGGGGTGGATGCCGCTCTCCGGTTCCGGCCTCGGTGGCACCCTCCAGGCTGTCACCGTGCGCGACGGCATCCAGCTCTTCGCCACCACCACCGGCGGGACGCAGACCACCGCCAAGTTCTCCGCGAACGGCACCCTTTCCGCGTGGACCGGGCTCGGCGCGCAGAACATCAGCGGCACGCCCGCGCTCGTCATCTACCCCGGCTACCGCATCCGGGTCTTCGCCAACGACGGCCAGGGCCACATCGTCACGGCGGTCCAGTCCGCCGAGAACGGTGCGTACGGGGCCTGGGAGACCGTCGCCGGGCTGACCGCCGACGGAGAGCCCAGCGCCGTCATCTCGCCCCTGACCGGCCTCACCGAGATAGTCGCGCGCGGCACCGACGGCACCATCCACAACACCGGCGAGACGACCCAGGGCAGTGGCACCTGGCGCGCCTGGCAGCAGGTGACGAGCGAGGCGGCCGCCACCGTGCCGACCGCCTTCACCTACACCAACAGCAACGGCCCGACCTGGGCCTACACGTTCCGTACCGCCGACAACCAGACCCGCGTCTACGTGGTCCAGCAGAGCTTCGCGGCGCGCACGGCAGCGGCCGCGAGCGGGACCGCACCGGCGTTCGAGGACCGGGCCCTGCCCAAGCCGTCCGGCAGCTGACCCATGCGTCGGGCCGGGGGCCGCGGTGCCGGCCCCCGGCCCAGGCACCCCGCGCAGTGCGCGACCGGCCGGGGACGGCTGCGTGAAGCGCGGCCGTCCATTGAATGAACCAGCCTTCCCTGCCCGTGATTTCGCGATGTTCGATGACATATTCGACTCATCATGAGAACTCCGTCGATGCCGAAGCCGATGCTCCGATCGCCGCGCGGCCGGGGTGCCGCCCTGGCCGCCCTGCTCACCGTCGCGATCGTCTGCGCCGGGGACGCGGTGGCCCGTAGCTACCCCTTCGGCCCGCACACCCGCAGCGTGAACGACCTGGGCAATCAGTTCGTCCCGTTCCACACCCGGCTCTGGGACCTGCTGCACGGGCGGGCGGACGGTGGGCTGCTGCTGAACTGGCAGTCCGGCTTCGGCAGCAGCTTCCTGCCGGACTTCGGTACGTACCTGAGCAGCCCGTTCGCCCTGCTCGTCGGGGTCTTCCCGCGGGACCGGATCGACCTGGCCGTGTACGCGGTCACGCTGGTGAAGACCGGGGTGGCCGCGGCGGCCATGACCTGGCTGCTCACCGCATTGCGCCGGGGGCGTGGCCGGGAGTGGCTGGCGGCCGTGCTCGGCGCCTCGTACGCCCTGTGCGGCTGGTCGGTCGTCGAGGCCGTCTACAACCCGATGTGGCTGGACGGGCTGATCGCGTTCCCGTTGCTGTGCCTGGCCGGTGAGTGGGCGCGCACCGGGCGGCGTCCGGTGCTGGGGACGCTGCTGGTGACGCTCGCCTGGGTGTCGAACTTCTACACCGCGTACATGGCCACGCTGGGCGCCGCCCTCGTGCTGGTGGTGCGGCTGCTGCTGGAGGACGGGACGTCGCGGGAGCGGGTCCGGGGCCTGGCGCGCGCGGTACGGACGGTACTGATCGGCATCGGGCTGGCCGCGCCCGTCCTGGTGCCGGTGTTCCTCGGAACCCGGCACGCCTACCCCGGCTGGAACCGGGCGTTCGCCCCGGCCGCCTGGCCGGACGCCGCGGCGCGGCTGCTGCCGGCCACGTACAGCTTCTTCAGCCCGGCACTGTTCCTCGGGACGGGCGCTCTGCTGCTGGCCTGCGCCCTGGCCTTCCACCGTGCCGTGCCGCGTGCCGAACGCTTCGTGTGGGCGGGGCTGGTGGCGGTGGTCGCGCTGTCGTTGCAGTGGGGCCCCACGCATCTGCTGTGGCACGCCTTCGCGACGCCGAACGGGAGTCCGTACCGGCAGACGTTCGTCCTCTCCGGGCTCGTGGTGATCGCCGCCTGGATCTCGGTCGCCACCGCCTGGCCCGACCGGCGGACCCTGCTGGGCGGCGCAGTGGTGCTGGCGCTGATCGCGGCCGGCGCCGCGTCCAGCACCCTGATCACCGGCTGGACGTACCCGCTGTTCGCGGCGGGCCTGCTGGCCGTGATCGGTGCGCTGGTCCTGGCCCGCAACGGCAGGTTCGCCGTGCTCGCGGCGCTGCTGCTGGTGGGGGCGCAGGCAGGTCAGGCCGCCGCGACGACCGCGTACGCCGACCGGCAGCGGCTGAACCGGCTCGACGACTACGCCCCCTGGGGTGAGCGCCAGGACCTGCAGGCCGCCGCGGTCGCCCGCGCCGACGGCTGGCCGCGCTACCGCACCGACCCCGGCCTGGAACAGTCCACCGCCAACGACCCGCTGCTGGTCGGGGGCCAGGGCGGCGCCTACTACAGCAGTCACACCCCGGACGTGCTGACGCGTACGTTCCTCGCACTGGGCGCCGGCTGGACGTCGAACGGCCGCGCCCTGCACAGCCTGGACAACCCGGTGACCGACGCGGTGTTCTCGGTCGGTGCCCGGGTCCATGTGCCGCGCGATCCGCACCAGGGCTGGAACCGCCCGGACGACCGCCCGGTCACGGTCACCCGGCAGGACGTGCCGCCGCTGGTGACGGTGCGACCTGCCGCCGACGCCGGTGCACGGCTCGGCCGTTCGCCCTTCCGCAACCAGGAGAAGCTGCTGGGTGCGTCCGTGTACACGGTGCCCACGACCACCCTGCGCTCCGCGGACGGTACGGACGCGACGGGCGAGGGCGCGTACGACTACCGGGTGCGGCCGGGTACGTACACCTTGAGCGCGAGCTGCCCCGCGAACAGCGAGGTGTATCTGTGGGCCCCCGACCTGTTCGGCCGGGCACAGCTGGGAGCTTCCGGTGAACAGGCCGACTTCCGCGGCGAGTTGCCGGGCAGGCGTGCCGGGATGCGCATGCTGGGCACGGGCGGCGGACAGCTCGCCGTGTCGCTGCGAGCCGCCAGGGCGGGCACAGTTCCACGCGGGGCCGTCGGCTGCCTGGACCGGGGGCGCCTGGCCGATGCGGTGTCCGGGCTGAAGCGGACCGGCGCGACGATCGTCGACGTCACCGACAGCGGCGTACGAGCCCAACTCCCGCCGCACA
The DNA here is from genome assembly GCF_044458665.1 of Streptomyces sp. NPDC050422. Classification (NCBI taxonomy): domain Bacteria; kingdom Bacillati; phylum Actinomycetota; class Actinomycetes; order Kitasatosporales; family Streptomycetaceae; genus Streptomyces; species Streptomyces sp. NPDC050422. Next base: position 159,365 of record NZ_JBITIE010000008.1, on the reverse strand, counting down.
CCGAGGGGGTGGCGGTCCTGGCCGCGCCCCGGATCGCGGGGTGGAGCTGCGACGGGCGTCCGGCCGACTCGCATCTCGGCCTGGTCGCCGTGCCGGTGAGCGGTGACCGGACCACGGTGGACTGCACGTTCCGGCCGCCGGGGCTGCGGGCCGGGTCCTTCGCCGGGGCGGGGGCCCTGGCGACCCTGCTCGCCACGGCGTTCGCACCGGCGGCCCTGACGCGCGTACGGAGGCGGCGCGCGCGACCGTAGGGACGACGGCGACGGGCGCCCGCTCCGGCGGGGCGACGGGCGCCCGCTCCGGCGGGGCGACGGGCGCCCGCTCCGGCGGGGCGGCGCTCACCCCGCCCCGTACCGCGCCTCGATGCCCGCGACGATCAGCCGCAGGCCGTCCTCGAACCGTTCGTCGTAGTGGGCGAAGATCTCCGCGCCGGCCGCGGCGGCCAGCGGGTAGCGGGCCATGCGTTCCGCGCGTTCGCCGATGTCGAAGCCTTCGCGCTGCTGGTCCGGCATCGGGCGGACGCCCTGCTCCTCGCTGACGAAGCCCATCGTGTAGGAGTACGCGGTCGTGCCCGCCCGGACGGCCTGCCACAACTCGAAGCCGGCGTCGACCATGGTCCGCAGATGGCTTTCGAGCCCGTCCGCGTGGTCGGTGCCGGTGAACTTCGCACCCCCGTAGACCTTGGCCCCGTCGCGGTAGCGCAGCAGCGCGGTGCGCAGCCCGCTGTTGTACGCGACGAGCTGGTCCTGCCAGCGCTCCGGGGTCGGACCGGGCAGCCCCTCGTCGAGCATCCGGCGGTACATCACCGTGGCCATCTCGTCGAGCAGCGCCTGTTTGTCCTTGAAGTGCCAGTAGAGAGCGGGCGCCTTGACGTCCAGCTCCTTGGCGATGGCGCGCAGGCTGAGCCCGTCCAGGCCCACCTCGTTCAGCAGCCGCAGCGCCGTGTCGGCCACTCGGGACCGGTCGATCTTCGTCGTACCCACCTCGACAAGTTAACAGCCCCACCCTTGACAACTTAACACCGTTAAGCACACACTCCCGGACATGGAACTTAACGATGTTAAGGACACTGAGGTCCTCGTCGTCGGCGCCGGCCCGTGCGGTCTCGCACTGGCCTGCGATCTGGCCCGCCGGGGCGTTCCCGCCCTGCTGATCGAGCAGGCGCCCGCGCTCTTCCGCGGCTCACGCGGCAAGGGCATCCAGCCCCGCACCCGGGAGGTCCTCGACGATCTCGGGGTCGGCGACGCGGTCCGCGAACACGGGGGGCCGGCACCGGTCGGGATGGCCTGGCAGGGCGGGGAGCGGATGGGCGAGCACCACATGTTCCGGGTGGCGGCGCCGACGGACGCGGAGCCGTACGGGGAGCCGTGGATGATGCCGCAGTGGCGCACCCAGGAGATCCTGCTGGCCCGGCTGCGCGAACTGGGCGGCGACGTGGTGTTCTCGACCGCCCTGACCGGTCTCGCCCAGGACGCCGACGGGGTCACCGCGCACCTGTCCACCGGCCCGGTCCGCGCCTCCTACCTGGTCGCGGCGGACGGCGGGCGCTCCACCGTGCGGCGGGCACTGGGCATCGCGATGACCGGGGAGACGGTGGACCCGGCGCCGATGCTGGTGGCCGACGTACGGGTCGCCGAGGACGCGCTCGACCGGCTCAACTGGCACATGATGAGCACCGACGCGGGGTTCCTCACGCTGTGCCCGCTGCCCGGCACGGCGGACTTCCAACTGGTCGCCCAGTTCAAGGAGGGCGCACCGGACACCTCCCCGGACGGGGTGCGCGCGGTGGTCGCCGCACGCACGCACCTGGACGCGCAGGACATCACGGAGATCCTCTGGTCCTCCGACTTCCGGCCGCGTGCCGCGCTCGCCGACCGGTTCCGCGACGGCCGGGTCTTCCTGGCCGGGGACGCCGCCCACGTCCACTCCCCCGCGGGCGGCCAGGGGCTCAACACCAGCGTGCAGGACGCGTACAACCTGGGCTGGAAGCTCGGCCAGGTGCTGGGTCACGGGGCGGCCGCGGCCCTGCTCGACAGCTACGAGGAGGAGCGCCGGCCGATCGCCGCCGAGGTCCTCGGCCTGTCCACCCGGATCCACCGCGGTGAGCAGGAGCGGGGCGCGGCCGCCCAGCAGTTGGGCCTCGGCTACCGCGAGGGACCGCTGTCGGCGGGCCGGGCGGGCGTCCTGGAAGCCGGTGACCGGGCCCCCGACGGGCCAACGGGCGAGCGGCGGCTGTTCGACGTCTTCCGGGGCCCGCACTTCACGCTGCTGGCGGTCGGGACCGACGCGGAGCTGCCGGAGTTCACCGGTCCTCAGGTGAAGGTGCACCGCATGGACGCCTACGAGGCGTACGGCAAGGGGCTGTTCCTGATCCGGCCGGACGGCTACATCGGCTGGGCGGGCGAGGACACCGCAGGGCTCGCGGAGTACGCCGCACCACTGGGCCTCTTCCCCAAGGCAGGCTGAGAGTCAGACGCTGCTGAGCGAGAGCTTCGCCGCGAAGCCGAGAAACAGCACCCCGGCCGCCGAAGTGGCCCCCGCCGAGAGCCGCTTGCGGCGGCGGAACGCGGCGGACAGCCGGGTGCCGCCGAATATCAGCATCGACAGGTACAGGCAGCTGGCGATCTGGAGCAGGGTGCCCAGCAGCAGGAAGGAGAGCGCCGGGTAGGCGTACCCGGGGTCGACGAACTGCACGAAGAACGAGATCAGGAACAGGATCGCCTTCGGGTTGAACAGGCTGACCACCAGCGCCCGCCGGTACGGCCGCTCCATGCCGGCCGGAGCCCCGGCCCCCTCCGCGTCCTCGCCCGTGATCTGGGCGACCCGGCGGTGGCGTTCGCGCCACATCGATACCGCGGCGCGCAGCATCCCGATGGCCAGCCAGGTCAGATAGCCCGCGCCGGCGAACTTCACCACGGCGAAGAGCACCGGCGTCGTCTGCAGCAGGGACGAGGCCCCGAGCGCGGACAGCGTCATCAGGACGGTGTCCCCGGTCCACACCCCGGCCGCGGCCACATAGCCGGTCCGTACCCCGCGCCGGGCGGCGACGGACAGTACGTACAGCGAATTCGGCCCCGGCAGCAGCACGATCAGTACGAGGCCGGCGAGGTAGGTCGGAAGGTCGGTGACACCCAGCATGAAACGGAGTGTCGCATGGGCGTACGACACTCCGGAGGCGGGGGTTTCGCAACGGGGACGGCGCCCCCTCAGTCCTCGTCGCCGTCGAGCAGCCGGTCGACCGAGAGCTCCATCTCCACGCCGACCTCGTCGGGAACGACGAACGACGTCCCGCGCTTGTGGTGCGCCTTGTTCTTGTACTCGCCGCCCCGGGGGTCGCTGCACAGCAGCACCTGGTCGTGCTTGCGGTCGGCCACGACATAGACCGGGATACCCGCCTGGGCGAGACATGATCGACTCCGTGAGGAATGGCCCTTTCGGGCTCGGAAGACTGGGAGAGTCGCATGCCGCTTCCTCGAAGTCTGGGGCCGTGAGGTGGGGCGGGCTGCATGGATAGATCTGGGTGGGTACTACAGCGGAGTCATCCGTTCCGTGTCACAGGGGTGTGACAGCAATCCGCGCCCCACGACGTCACAAGTGACGTCGTGGGGCGGCACGTTGCCGCCCGCGCGCCTCACCCTCAACCCCGTGCCTCAGAAGGCCTCGGTGGGCACGTACGCCCCCCAGACCTCCCGGAGCGCGTTGCACACCTCGCCCACCGTGGCGCGGGCCCTGAGCGCGTCCTTCATCGGGTAGAGCACGTTGTCCGTGCCCTCGGCCGCCTTGCGCAGCGCGGCCAGTGCCGCGTCCACGGCGCCCTGGTCGCGTTCGGCGCGGAGCCTCGCCAGCCGGGCCGCCTGCTGGGCCTCGATCGCCGGGTCGACGCGGAGCGGCTCGTACGGCTCCTCCTCGTCGAGCTGGAAGCGGTTGACACCGACGACGACCCGCTCGGCACTGTCCGTCTCCAGGGCGATGCGGTAGGCGCTGCGCTCGATCTCGTTCTTCTGGAAGCCGTGCTCGATCGCGTGGACGGCACCACCCATGTCCTCGATCCTCGACATCAGTTCCACGGCCGCGGCCTCGACGTCGTCGGTCATCTTCTCGACGACGTAACTGCCCGCGAACGGGTCGACGGTGGCCGTCACGTCCGTCTCGTACGCCAGGACCTGCTGGGTGCGCAGGGCGAGGCGGGCGGACTTGTCGGTGGGCAGGGCGATGGCCTCGTCGAAGGCGTTGGTGTGCAGGGACTGCGTGCCGCCGAGGACTGCGGCCAGGCCCTGTACCGCGACGCGCACCAGGTTGACCTCGGGCTGCTGGGCGGTGAGCTGGACGCCCGCGGTCTGGGTGTGGAAGCGCAGCATCAGCGACTTGGGGCTCGATGCGCCGAACTCCTCCTTCATCACCTTCGCCCAGATCCGGCGGGCGGCGCGGAACTTGGCGACCTCCTCCAGGATCGTCGTACGCGAGACGAAGAAGAAGGAGAGCCGCGGGGCGAAGTCGTCGACGTCCATGCCGGCCGCGACGGCGGTACGTACGTACTCGATGCCGTCCGCGAGCGTGAAGGCGATCTCCTGCGCGGGCGAGGCCCCGGCCTCCGCCATGTGGTAGCCGGAGATCGAGATGGTGTTCCACTTCGGGATCTCGGCCCGGCAGTACTTGAAGATGTCGGCGGTCAGCCGCAGCGAGGGCGCGGGCGGGAAGATGTACGTGCCCCGGGCGATGTACTCCTTGAGCACGTCGTTCTGGATGGTGCCCGTGAGCTGCTGCGCCGGGACGCCCCGCTCCTCGCCCACCAGCTGGTACATCAGCAGGAGCAGCGCGGCGGGGGCGTTGATCGTCATGGACGTGGAGACCCGCTCCAGCGGGATCCCGTCGAACAGCACGCGCATGTCGTCGATGGAGTCGATCGCCACCCCGACCTTGCCGACCTCGCCGGACGCGATCTCCGCGTCGGAGTCGTGGCCCATCTGGGTGGGCAGGTCGAAGGCGACGGACAGGCCCGTCGTGCCGTTGGCGATGAGCTGCTTGTAGCGAGCGTTGGACTCGGTGGCCGTACCGAAGCCGGCGTACTGGCGCATCGTCCACGGGCGTCCGGTGTACATCGACGGGTACACACCGCGCGTGAAGGGGTAGGCGCCCGGCTCGCCGAGCTTCTCGGCGGGGTCCCAGCCGTCGAGCGTGTCCGGTCCGTAGACCGGCTCGATCGGCAGTCCCGATTCCGACTCGCGCGTCATCTGCTGTGCCTCCCGCTGAAGCTACTCACTGGTAACCACTGGCTCTCGCGACGGACTGTAGCGGCGGGTGCGCAACCGTTGGAGGGGACCGGGCTGGGACCTTGCTCACAGCCCTGATGCCTGACATCCTCCGGTCCTCGATGCCGCTTTCCCCATCATGCGCAGGATTCGGCAACCGGGCAGAGCGGGAATCCGTCTCATGAGATACCGCAGACTCAGGGGGCCGGGATGATACGCAGCAGCAGGACCGGGCGCGGCCACGCGGACAGGGGCGGCCGGAGAGCCGGCACGGCGTCCGCAGCCGTCGCCGTACTGGCACTCGTCGCCGTGACCGCCGGATGCAGGGCGGAGCCCGCCGGCAGCGCGTCGGCCGCTCCGTCGTTGCCACCGGCGAGCAGCTCACCCACCGACGACGCCAAGCCCGGCACGGACGGAACGCGGTCGGCGACGCCGTCCGCGAGCACGAAGCCGAGCGCATCGCCGAGCGCATCGCCGAAGACGACACCGAAGTCCACGCCACCGGCCGATCCGCAGGCCGAGGTGCTGATGGCGAGCGGCTCGCAGGGCAAGCAGGTGCGCGAGCTCCAGGCCCGCCTGCATCAGATCGGCCACTTCGACCGCACCCCCACCGGCTACTACGGCTCCGTCACGGTCACCGCGGTGCAGTCCTTCCAGGGCAAGCGCGGGCTGTCCCGTACGGGGAAGACGGACTCGGTCACCTGGCAGAAGCTGCTCGGCATGACGCACACGCCGACGGCCGCCGAGCTGAACCCGCCGACCACCCGTCCGGCCGCGAAGCCGGACAAGCGCTGCATGACCGGCCGGGTGATCTGCATCAGCAAGAACAGCCGGTCGCTGTCCTGGATGATCGACGGCAAGGTCGTCTCGTCGATGGACGTGCGGTTCGGCTCGCAGTACACGCCGACCCGCGAAGGCATCTTCTCCGTCTACTGGAAGTCCCGGCACCACGTGTCGTCGATCTACCACACGGCCATGCCGTACGCGATGTTCTTCAGCGGCGGCCAGGCGGTGCACTACTCGTCGGACTTCGCGGCCCGCGGCTACAACGGCGCCTCGCACGGCTGCGTCAACGTCCGGGACGAGGGGAAGATCGCCTCGCTGTTCACCCAGGTCCGCAACGGCGACAAGGTCGTCGTCTACAAGTGAGACCGTGAATGAGGGGCGCGGGCGGGACCGGGGGAACGTGTCCCGCCCGCGCCAGTGCGCCGAGCCGTAGGTACGGGGGGAACCCCGGCTCCTGGCGCTGCCGATGACCAGTCGGCTCACTCATTACTGCGCCCGCAGGCCGAAAAACGTCACACCAGGTGGTGGTGGCGGGGCGGTGCGGGCCTCAGCGCGCCGCGAGGGGGAGCGCCGGCGACGCGGAGCGCGAGGCCCCGTCGGCCGGGGAGCCGTCGGCCGTCGAGGGCTCCGGGGAGGCGGTCGAGAACCCGATCGAGGGCAGGGTGCCCGAGCCGCCGGACGAACCGTCGCTGCCGGCCGGGTCGTCGCCGCCGTCGCTGTCGCCGTTCTGGCCGTCGCCGTTCTGGCCGTCGCCGTTCTTCCCGTCGGCCTGGTCGAGCATCCGGTCGCAGAACCGGTCGAGGTTGCGGGCCCCCTTGGCCAGCGCTTCGAGGCGGCTTCTGCTCTCGGCGTCGAGCTTGCCGTCGCGGTAGTCGCGGCAGGCCTTCAGGGTCTTGGCGTACCAGGCGGAGGTCTTGTCGTCGGTGTCGCCCGTCCCGTCGGACGTCCCGTCGCCGTCCTGGCCGCCCGGGTTCTGCGTCGCGCCGGTGCCGTCCGACGGGGTGGGCTCGGCGCCGCCGGACCGGCTGTCGCCGGTGCCGTCCTCGCTGTCGCCGGCGTGGCCCTTTTCGGTGGTGCCGCCGCCGGAGCGGTCGCTCTCCGGGCCGTCGCTCCGGTCGGTCCCGGGAGTCTTCGGCGATGCGGTGTTTTCGCCCGGGGATCCGGGCGGCGGCGCGGACGTCCCGTCGTCGGTGGTGAGGCCGGAACCCAGCTCCTCGGGGGACGCGGCGGCCGACACCGACGTCGCCGGCGTGGGCGTGTGCCGGCTGAAGGGGCCGGGCAGCATCCCGGTCCCCGCGGCCACAGCCACCCCGCCGATCGCGCAGCACGCGACGGAGGCGACCAGGCCGAAGCGGATGGGCCGGCTCCAGCGCATGGGGCGGGGGCCGCGGGAACCCGCTGCGCCGGACGCCGTGCCGGAACCGGCCGGGCGTATGTGTACGGGGGCGAGCATCCCGGACTCGGCGGAGTCGTCCGTGCCCGCGGTGCGGGCCTCCCGTGCCGCGTCCGCCGCTGCGGACACTGCGGCGGCACGCGGGGCAGGGCCGCGGGCGGCGCGGAAGGCGGCCAGTGCCGCGGCCTCGCCCGGCAGTTCCCCGGCGGCGGGGCGGGCGGTGCGGGCCGCGGCGTTCAGGGCGGCCGCGAGCCTTTCTGCTTCGTGTCGGGGCCGGCCGTCGGAAGGGTCGACCGGTTCGCGGCGGAGCATTTTCTCCGCCGCTTCCTTGTCAAGCCATTCGTGCTGCTCGTCGGCCATCACATGTCCTTCTGCGTCCACAGACGCGAATGCGTCACACCGGCGGGCGCCACCAGGCCGGTGCGGGAGGGGCGTTGCGCGGGGACGGCGCCGAGTTCCATCGACCGGCCCGTCCCGTTTCCCTGCGCGGACGGTGCCTGGGCCGTGCCGTCGGCCGGTCCCCTGGGTGCGCCGACGCCGCCGGCCGGTCCGTCGCCGTGCGGACGGCTCCCCTCCGCGCGGCCGGCCGCCGGCAGACCGCCCTCGTCTCCCGGGTGCCCGGCACCGTCCGGGCCGTCCACGCCGTCCGCCCGCAGCAGTTCGGCCAGCCGCTTCAGCCCGCGGTGCGCGGCCGTGCGGACCGCGCCGGGCCGCTTGCCCAGCGTCAGCGCCGCGCTCTTGGCGTCGAGCCCGACCACCACGCGCAGCACCACCGCCTCGGCCTGGTCCTGCGGCAGCTGGGCGATGAGCGACATGGTGCGGCCGGTGGCCAGCGCCTCGATCGCCTCGTCGGCCGTGTCGGACCCGGCCGGCTTCTCCGACAGTTCCGTCTCGTCGCCGCCGGTGGCGGGCCGCCTGCCGCGCATCCGCAGATGGTCCAGGGCGCGGTTGCGCGCTATCCGCGCCGCCCAGCCCCGGAACCGGTCGGCGTCACCGCTGAACCGGTCGAGGTCCCGGGCTATCTGCAGCCACGCCTCGGACGCCACGTCCTCGGCGTCCGGCTCCCCCACGAGCGTCCGTATGTAGCCCAGCAGTCGCGGTTGCACAGCGCGGTACACAGTACGGAAGGCGTCCTCGTCCCCGTCCTGTGCCGCGAGCACCGCGGCAGTAAGCCCCGCGTCGTCCCCCAGCACTCCCTCAACCTGCCCTGCTGTCCTGAATCGCAGCTGGTCACCACTGCCGCGCCACCCTGCGCGACTCAGCACGCTACGTCCTCGGCGGGCATCGCGTCCATGACTTGTACAACCCGCAACATTCTGCGGGCACCATGCGGTGTGACAGAAAACGCAGTCGCGGCGCTGAAATGAGTACGGGGTCGTCCTGCGACCCCGCGGAAGACGACCGGGGCCTCTCCTGTGGGGGGTGGCGGCCCCGGTCGTCGTTCCATTTAGCCCCTCTGACCTGCGAAAACGTCGGTCACGGACGGGTCGCGTGGCCACCGCGTGGCCAACGCGTCCGGGCGTTCAGGTGATCCGGCTCGGATCGGGGCGGGGCGCCGCCGCAGTCTGGCCGCACCGCAGGACTCGGACCGGCTGCGAGAACTGATCACCGACCACCTCACCCACTTCCCCACCGGGTAACCACAGGTACCCGTCCGGCTGATGCCGGTCGTCGCAGTGACGTTTACGGGTGCGCAGTCGCTTGGTTGGGAGAGGAACCGCAAGGGGTCCCTCGCCGGGCGTCCGAATGAGGCTCCCGGAGATGACAGCTGGGGGCTGCGGTGGGTTCGGGTGGGGAACAAAGACGTCTTTGTCAGCCAGTGAGATGCGCGTGGGGGTGGCTGAGTTCGTACGGCGGGTGACAGCACGGAACCGGTTGCCCCTGGACTGCTCGGTGGCAAAGGCCCACCATCGACGTGCCCGGCATGCACAGGGGCTTCCCCAGCGACTTCTCTCCAGGTACTGGGCCTGATGGAGTGACCACGTTGTCCGACTGATCGGCAGACGCAGCGCACTGAACGAGAGGGAAACCAATGGAAGTAACGTCTCGGGCAGCCATTCCCGCCCTGCTCGGCCATGTGGTCCCGGAGGTCAAGGAACAGGCGGACGCCGCGGCGGGCGCAGACCTGTACGACTTCCTCAAGGACGTCTTCACCGACGGGTTCCTCGTTCCGCTGCTGCGTTCCGCGCGGACGGGCGGTGCGGACGATGACGTGCTCACGAGGTGTTTTCGTTTCGTCGAGATCTTGTTGACGAGCCATGATGCGTCGATTCGGTCCGCAGCCGCGTTCCAGGTGATCGACCCGCTCTTCGCTGACGAGCGACTACTGGTGGCGTCCTTCCCGGAGATGGAAGAGGAAACGCTCGCCATTGCTGCGGACACCCTCGACCTCGACCGGGTCTCCCCGGACGCGAGGAGCATCCTTCGCCCGTACCTGAGTGGCCCCGGTCACTGATCTCGAACCTTCATGGCGGCCCGTCAGTCGACCTGGCGGGCCGTTTCGGCTGCGGCAGCTGATCGCCGGCCAACTCGCGGCCGCGTGAGCGCACATGGCCGACGCCGCCTCCCGGCAGCGCTACCGGGAGGCAGCGGGGGCGCGGGGAAGGCGCAGGGCGGAGGCGAGGAAGAAGATGCCGCCGAGCACGGCATAACCGGCAAGGTTGCCCAGAGAAGCGCCGTCCTTGCCCGCCTGCGCGAAGAAGGATGCGCCGGCGAGGGTCGAGAGGGAACCGCTGGCGATCATTGCCCACTGGCCGCCCAGCCGGCGCCGAACGGCGCCGACGACGAGTTGGACGATGCCCGCAGTGACGGCCCAGACGCCCCAGACGCGCAGGACGGCCGGGATACCGGACGCAGCGGCGGCGGCCAGGCCGACAGCGGTGAGGGTGCTGAGCGCGACGTTCACGTACAGACCGCGGACCGGGCCGCCGTTCGCCCGGGTGGACCTGATGTCGACGACGGCGCACGCCACGTCGAACACCGGATAGATCACCAGCAGAGTCGCACTCAGCGGGCCGAGCGTGCCGGCACTCGCGAACAGCAGGGCGGCCCACGCGACAGCGAATCCAAAGCGCAGGAAGTACAGCTTCCGCAGGGCCACGGGGGTGCTCGTGGGGGTGGGATTGACGAGAGTGTCCATGGGTGTGCCTTTCGGTGACGGGGAGGAAGTGATGCGGGACGGCTGAGTTATGGGCTGCTCACGTCCGCTCCCTCGGCCCGGTCTCGGTCTCCGGTCTCGCTCCCGGCCTGGATCTCCGGTCTCGATCTCCGGTCTCGATCTCGGCCTGGATTCCGGGAGAGAGAACGTTCTGTCTCGTGGCTATACAACGGGCCCGGCCCACCCCTGTCAAGACCGAACGTTCTCCCTCATCCGCTTGGTAGGGTGAGCTTCATGAGTCCGGAGCACAGAAGGCGGCAGCATGTCTGAGGCGCGAGCGCGGCTGCTCAGCACAGCGACCAAGATCTTCTACGCGGAGGGCATCCACTCCGTCGGCGTCGACCGGATCATCGCGGAGGCGCAGGTCACGCGTGCCACGCTGTACCGGCACTTCGCGGGCAAGGAAGAACTCGTCCTCGCCTATCTCGACCAGGCCGACCGGGGAATCCGGGCTCAGGTCGCGACCGCCGGGGCAAGCGACGGTTCGGCGGCCGACCGGGTGCGGGCCGTCAGCCGGTCCATCACCGAGGGCATCCGGTCCCCCGGATTCCGCGGATGCGCCTTCCTGAACGCAGTGGCCGAATACCCCGACGCGTCCCACCCGATCCACCAGGCCGTCCTGGCCCACCGGCAGTGGTTCCTCGACACCGTCACCGACCTGCTGGCACAGGCCGGATGCACGCCCGCCGACGCCGCCGGCCGGCATCTCGTCATGCTCCGGGACGGCGCCATGGCGGCCGGCTGCCTCTTCGACCCGGCCCTGGTCTCCGAGACCCTCCTCCACGGGGTCGAAGGGATCCTGCAAGCGAGCACGGCGGCTGATCCGCCCGGTTCCCGATCCGGGACGCGTGCCGGGCACGGACCCGACCGCCGTCAGATGATCATCTGACGGATTGCCGGCCGGCCGCGCGGCAGGCACGCGGGGGAACCCGACGGGCCCGACAGGCCCGGCGGCCCGGCGGCCCGGCGGCCCGGCGGCCCGGGGGGAACGCCCCTGCCGATGCCCCGTCAGCCGCGCACCCGGGCCCGTCGCGAGGCCGCGGCGCGCAGGACCCGTTGGCCCTCGGTCGAGACGTCCATCACCTGGCGCAGCCCGGCTCCCGTGGGCGCGCCGTCCCCGATCTCCGCGAGCATCTCCAGGATCCGGGCCTGCCGGGCGGCCTCCCCGGAAAGCAGCGGCCCCGCCCCGGCCGGATCGCCGGCCCGGCAGCGGCCCACCAGCTCCGTGGCATCGGCGCGGGCGGCGTCGCGGCCGCGGTGGATGTCGAGGGCCAGCACCGAGCAGGCGTCCGCCCAGGTGCGCAGTGCCTCGCCCGACCGGTCCGCCGGCGCCTCGCCGAGCAGTGTCCGGATGCGCTGGACGCTCTCCGGCGGATCGGGCAGGGCGTCCAGCGCCGCGCGTGCCTCGGCCAGCCGGTCCGGCCAGTCCCGCGGGTCGGCGCAGCCGGCCCAGAGCGGTCGCAGCGGATCCGGATCGGCCCCGGCGGCGGACTGCGGCAGGCAGCGGTCCAGGCAGGCGGCCCCGCTTGCGGCGAGCCCGCGGGCGTCAGCGGCGGCGATCAGTTCGAGCAGGCTCATCGGCGTCTCCCGTCGGCCTCCCCGTACCCGGATCGGACGCACGGGGACACAGCGCGTCGTCTTATCGCGTTCAGCGCCGAATGGCCGAAAATCGTCACTCCGGCCGTCCGATTACCGCCGCCGGGGCCTGCCGATGACGGTCGACGTGACCGGTGTCAGCCGGTCTGCTCCGCCGCGAACGGCGGGGCGACGGGAGTGGCGCGCTCCTCCGCCCGCTCGCCCTGCATCGCGGTCAGTCGGCGCACGAACAGGATCGCGAGCACGGCGGCGGCGATGTCGAGCGCGTCGGAGGCCATGACCTGGTCGAAGCCGCTCAGGATCTCGTCCCGGTCCTCGGCGTCCGAGTAGACCTGCTCGGCGTACCGGGAGAAGACTTCCGAGCAGAGCAACGCCGCCCACCAGGCGTGCAGCAGTCCGCGCGGGGTCGGAGGCCGGTTGCTGCCGCCCGGGGAACTCGCGGTCCAGATGCCGCTCGCGACGCGGTGGGGCAGCCAGAGAGCGCCGACGGGTACGAACCAGGCGCCTATCGCCCAGCCGGGCCGCATCGAGTGGGCGTACGCGTCGAACACCTCCGCGTTCTGCCGCACCCGGCGGAACCAGACGAGGAAGACGACGACGGTGGCCAGGAAGGTCAGCACCTGCAACGATCCGGAGGCCTGGAACAGCATGTCGGCACGGTCCGCGCCCGCTTCGTCGTACGTCAGGAAGTCATCGGCCATCCCGTCACCGAACACCTGACGCGAGTGGATACCGGCGCCGATCGCCAGCACGTCCGCCACGGCCACCGAGCCGAGCAGCACACACACCGCCTTGCCGAGCCCGACCGGTGACCGAAGGGAACGCGTGGTCTGCGGTCCCGTCGCCGTCGGCATCAGCCCGCCCGCCCGTGAACGGCGGAAGGCGGCGCACACCGTGCACCGCCCGTCGGCGGTGGCGGCAGGTCTCGTACCGCAGAGTGAACAGAGCATGAAAGTGGAACCCCCCAGGATTCGGACGCCTACGCATGGAGCGCGCGTCCCTCCCCGGACCGCGCGGCAAGCGGAACGTAGCCCCCGCTCGCCGCGCTGTCCACGCGTCCACACCCTCAGCCCTGGTCGATCTCCTTGGCCAGCGCCTTGAACCCGTCCCAGGTCAGCTGCGGTTTGTCCGGGTCCCACAGCTTCTGCGACGTCGCCCGCAGCGGCATCCGGATGCCCTGGGCCACCTGTGCCGCGGTCTGGGCGTTCGGGAAGTCGCCCCAGACGGCGAAACGTCCGCCGAGGATCTGGTCCGAGTACTTCGCCGGGACGGGGCTCGTGCCGCGCAGCACGAGAGGGGTCCACTGCTCGTAGATGCGCTTGCCGGTGGGGTAGACGAACGCGTTGGGCTGGCCGAGCACGTAGTAGAGGAACTCGTCGTTGAGGTTCAGCATCTTGAACCCCTCGCGCAGGTACTGCTCCGGCGGGCGGGCGCCGTACTCCTTGCCCGTCCAGTACTCGATCTCGATGTCCTTGTCGGCCCGGACGGTGCTGTCGCGGAAGAGCCCGTCGTTCCACGCCTTGGGCTTCATGCCGTGCGGCCGGACCACCGCTGCCCGGTCGTTGAGCCAGCCGGTGGCGAGGTCCTCGATGCCGGCCTGCGCCCCGTACTTCTTCACAGCCGCGCGCTGCAGCTGCGGGTACGAGGCGGCGGGATTGCTCACCGTGAGTGCCTGGTACTCGTCGGCGCCCAGATGCCAGTAGGCGCCCCCGAACAGTTCGGTGTACTCGCCGAGGAGCTCGTCGATGAGCTTCGCCGCGCCCGGCTTCGAGATGTCGAGCGACCCCTTCGAGGGCACGCCCGAGACGTTGCGCAGCTGGAGTTCGGGGTGGGCGAGCAGGACGGCCCCGAGGTGGCCCGGGGAGTCGATCTCGGGGACGACCTCGATGTGCAGCCGGCCGGCCAGGGCGACGATGCGCCGCACCTCGGCCTTGGTCAGGTGGTCGGGCGACACGATCTCGGGGTGGGTGTCGGACTCGATGCGGAAGGCCTGGTCGTCGGAGAAGTGCAGGCCGAGCTGGTTGAGCTTGAGGTCGGCCATCTCGCGCAGCCGGTCCTCGATCCAGCCGGCGCTGTAGTGCTTGCGTGCGATGTCGAGGTTGAGACCGCGCTGCGGGCGGCCGGGGCGGTCGCGCACCTCGCCCTCGGGCATGGTGCCGTCGGCGCGTACGGACTGCTTGAGGGTGCGGGTCCCGTAGAAGATGCCCGCCTCTCCCGGACCACTGATCGTGACGCGTCCGTCGTGGGTCCGCAGGGTGTACGACTCGGGGCCGCCGGCGTCCTTCGGGCTCAGGGCCAGCTCCACGTCACCCGCGCGGGCCGGGACCTCGCCCCGGTAGCGGATCCTGAGCTCACCGGCGAGCAGCCGCCCCTCGTCGGTGAGGACCTTGTCGCCCTTGCCGATCACCACGCCGCTGCCGCTGCCCGGCTTCCAGCCGGGGCCGCGGGCGGGGGTGTGGTCCCGTACGGAGGGAATGGTGCGGGGCGTCTTCGAGAGCGGGTAGCTCCGGGTCGGGGAGGGCTTGGGGGACGCCGACGGTGCCGCCGACGAACGGGACGTCTCGGAGCCGTTGCGGTGTTCGGTTCCGGAGCTGTCGCAGCCGGCGACGGTGACGGTCGCCGCAGCCACCGCCGTGACGGCCATGAGGGCGCCGCGTGAGGGTACCATCAGTCAGAAACCTCCGGTTCAGGGGGAAAAAGAGCAGAAATGCAAGACAAAAGCCCAGATGCGGGGAGTAGCCGGGCATTCTCCTCGCCCATGTGTCCCTCAAGCATCGTGAAACTCTCCCGTCCGGGTGAAATTCGCGCATCCGTCGGACGGCCGTTGCCCGGCGTCGCTAGCTTTGAGGCACATTCGTCTCTCCCTTCACCCTGCATCCACCTGGTCTCTCCCGTCCCTCCCCACTCCAGGTTCACAGATGCCGTTGATTCCAGGAGCCCACGCTGTCCAGGTCCAGCGAGTCCCACGCCGGCCTCCCCGCGCAGCCGCCCCCGTCCGCACGGCGGACCGCCGTGCCCGTACAGAGCTGCGGATCCGTACCCGGCCGTGCCGTTTCCGGCCCCTTCGACCTGCCGCGGTTCAACGCCGCACCGGCCACCGAGGCCGAGGCCGCCCTGCTGGAGTGTTACGGCAGCCGCCGCTGGGCCAAGCGGCTGGCCGACCACCGCCCCTACCCGGACGTGGACGCGCTGCTGGCCGCCGCCGACGAGGCGGGCTACGACCTCTCCCCCGCCGACCGCGCCGAGGCGCTGGCCGCCGAGGTCTCCCCGGGGCTGCACCCGGACGCGCCGCACTCCGCCCACCTCGCACTGGCCGCCGCGCACGCCGCGTACGAGTGCAGGTTCGGCCATGTCTTCGTCATCTGCCTGGACGGCTTCGGGCCCGCCGAGCACCCCGACCAGGTCCTGGCCGGCATCCGGGCCCGGCTGGCGCACGATCCCGAACAGGAACGGGTGGTGACGGCCGACGAGATGCGGCGACTCGCCCGGGGCCGCATCATCGAGCTGGTATCGAGTCAGTAACGGCTTGGCGGCGGGCTCCTGCGTGCGGATTCCCTGCCACAAGCGGGCAAACGGGCCCGTAGGCGCCCGTCAGGTCGCGCCGCCGAGCTGCCGTCGTCGCCCGGAGGGCGGCCGTGCGGCGACTGGTGCGTGCGATGGCAAGGCGCCGAAATGGTCTCGTAGCGGAGCTACTGGGGCATTTCGGCAACGCCGCGAGCGTGCGTGCCGGTCGCCGCACGGCAGGCGGCAGTTTGGCGGCGCGACCTAGCCCGTACGTGCCTGATTCATTGCCACTTTGATCACACCAGAGGCCCCCGCGCGATCGAACCGACAAACCGTCGCTACGATGGCCGGGGCCGGTGGACCGTACCCGGCCGGGTCAGACCGACAGTCAAGCCGGCCGACCCCAATCCCCGCTCCCGGAGGGTTCTTCCGTGCCGGCTGGAACGCTGTACCGCGGCCGGGAAGGCATGTGGTCCTGGGTGGCTCATCGAGTCACCGGTGTCCTCATTTTCTTCTTCCTGTTCGTACATGTCCTGGACACCGCACTCGTCCGCGTCTCCCCCGAGGCATACGACGACGTCGTGTCCACGTACAAGACGCCGATCGTCGCGCTCCTCGAATACGGCCTGGTGGCCGCGATTCTCTTCCACGCGCTGAACGGTCTGCGCATCGTCGCCGTGGACTTCTGGGCCAAGGGCCCGCGCGTTCAGAAGCAGATGCTCTGGGCCGTGCTGGGTATCTGGATCGTGCTGATGGTCGGGGCCCTGTACCCCGTCCTCGGCCACGCCGTACGCGAAGTATTCGGGAGCTGAGGCCAATGTCCACCGAGACTTCCGCGATCGGCGACGTCGAGGGCTCCGCCCTCTACGACGTCGACAACCCCGCGCCCGTGATCGAGCCGCCGCGCCAGCGGACCGGCAAGACGCCCAAGGGCTCGCGCACCAACTTCGAGATGTACGCCTGGCTCTTCATGCGCCTGTCGGGCATCGTGCTGGTCGTCCTGGTCCTGGGTCACCTGCTGATCCAGCTGGTGCTGGACGGCGGCGTCTCCAAGATCGGCTTCGCCTTCGTGGCGGGCCGCTGGGCCTCGCCGTTCTGGCAGGTCTGGGACCTGGCGATGCTGTGGCTCGCCATGCTGCACGGCGCCAACGGTCTCCGTACGGTCATCAACGACTACGCCGAACGGGACAACACCCGCTTCTGGCTGAAGATGCTGCTGTACACCGCCACGGTGTTCACCGTCCTGCTGGGCACGCTGGTGATCTTCACCTTCGACCCGAACATCCGCTAGGCGCCGGGCCCGAAGGACCAGAGGTAAACCATGCAGATCCACAAGTACGACACCGTCATCGTCGGCGCCGGCGGCGCCGGAATGCGCGCGGCCATCGAGTCGACCAAGCGCAGCCGCACCGCCGTGCTGACCAAGCTCTATCCCACCCGCTCCCACACGGGCGCGGCGCAGGGCGGCATGGCCGCCGCGCTCGCCAACGTGGAGGAGGACAACTGGGAGTGGCACACCTTCGACACGATCAAGGGCGGCGACTACCTGGTCGACCAGGACGCCGCCGAGATCCTGGCGAAGGAGGCCATCGACGCCGTTCTCGACCTGGAGAAGATGGGCCTGCCGTTCGGCCGCACGCCCGAGGGCAAGATCGACCAGCGCCGGTTCGGCGGTCACTCCCGGAACCACGGTGAGGCCCCGGTCCGCCGCGCCTGCTACTCGGGCGACCGCACCGGCCACATGATCCTCCAGACGCTGTACCAGAACTGCGTCAAGGAGGGCGTGGAGTTCTTCAACGAGTTCTACGTCCTGGACCAGCTGGTCGTCGAGGAGGACGGCGTCAAGAAGTCCGCCGGCGTAGTCGCCTACGAGCTGGCCACCGGCGAGATCCACATCTTCCAGGCGAAGTCGGTCATCTACGCCTCGGGCGGCACCGGCAAGTTCTTCAAGGTGACGTCGAACGCGCACACCCTGACCGGTGACGGCCAGGCCGCCTGCTACCGCCGGGGTCTGCCGCTGGAGGACATGGAGTTCTTCCAGTTCCATCCGACCGGCATCTGGCGCATGGGCATCCTGCTGACGGAGGGCGCCCGCGGTGAGGGCGGCATCCTCCGCAACAAGGACGGCGAGCGCTTCATGGAGAAGTACGCGCCCGTCATGAAGGACCTCGCGTCCCGTGACGTCGTGTCCCGCTCCATCTACACGGAGATCCGTGAGGGCCGCGGCTGCGGTCCGGCCGGCGACCACGTGTACCTGGACCTGACGCACCTGCCGCCGGAGCAGCTGGACGCCAAGCTCCCGGACATCACCGAGTTCGCGCGTACGTACCTCGGCATCGAGCCCTACACGGACCCGATCCCGATCCAGCCGACCGCGCACTACGCCATGGGCGGCATCCCGACCAACGTCGAGGGCGAGGTGCTGGCCGACAACACCACCGTCGTCCCGGGCCTGTACGCCGCCGGCGAGGTCGCGTGTGTCTCCGTGCACGGCGCCAACCGGCTGGGCACCAACTCGCTGCTCGACATCAACGTCTTCGGACGCCGGTCGGGCATCGCCGCCGCCGAGTACTCCGCGAAGAACGACTTCCTCGAGCTTCCCGAGAACCCGGCGCAGCAGGTCATCGACCAGGTCGAGCGGCTGCGCAACTCCACGGGCACCGAGCGCGTCTCGGCGATCCGCCTGGAGCTGCAGGAGTGCATGGACGCCAACGTGATGGTGTTCCGCACCGAGCAGACGATCAAGACCGCGGTCGACAAGATCGCGGAGCTGCGCGAGCGCTACCTCAACGTGTCCATCCAGGACAAGGGCAAGCGGTTCAACACGGACCTGCTGGAGGCCATCGAGCTGGGCAACCTGCTCGACCTCGCCGAGGTCATGGCGACTTCGGCGCTGGCGCGCAAGGAGTCCCGCGGCGGTCACTACCGCGAGGACTACCCGAACCGCGACGACGTCAACTTCATGCGCCACACCATGGCGTACCGCGAGGTCGCCGAGGACGGCACCGAGTCGATCCGGCTGGACTACAAGCCGGTCGTCGTGACCCGCTACCAGCCGATGGAGCGTAAGTACTGATGGCTACCCCCACCTTGGAAAAGGCAGACAAGGCTCCCGAGCCCGAGGCCGGTTTCGCCGACTCGCCGTACATCACGGCCACCTTCCGGATCCGCCGGTTCAACCCGGAGGTCTCGGACGAGGCGCAGTGGCAGGACTTCCAGATCGAGATCGACCCGAAGGAGCGTGTGCTCGACGCCCTTCACAAGATCAAGTGGGAGACCGACGGCACGCTGACGTTCCGCCGCTCGTGCGCCCACGGGATCTGCGGTTCCGACGCGATGCGGATCAACGGCAAGAACAGGCTCGCCTGCAAGACGCTGATCAAGGACCTGAGCCCGGAGAAGCCGATCACGATCGAGGCCATCAAGGGCCTCACGGTCCTCAAGGACCTCGTGGTCGACATGGACCCGTTCTTCCAGGCCTACCGCGACGTCATGCCCTTCCTCATCACCAAGGGGAACGAGCCGACCCGCGAGCGTCTGCAGTCCCCCGAGGACCGCGAGCGCTTCGACGACACCACCAAGTGCATCCTGTGCGCCGCGTGCACGTCCTCGTGCCCGGTGTTCTGGAACGACGGCCAGTACTTCGGCCCGGCGGCGATCGTCAACGCGCACCGATTCATCTTCGACTCGCGCGACGAGGGCGGCGAGCAGCGCCTGGAGATCCTCAACGACCGTGACGGCGTGTGGCGTTGCCGCACCACGTTCAACTGCACGGACGCCTGCCCGCGTGGCATCGAGGTCACGAAGGCGATCCAGGAGGTCAAGCGCGCGCTGATCACGCGTCGCTTCTGATCCCCGGGACTCCCCGAGCACAGCAGGAGGCCCCGTCCCGCGCAGCACTGCTGCGCGGGACGGGGCCTCCTGCTGTGTTCCCTGCTCCCCTACTCCTCGGCGACGATCATGATGCGTCGCAGCATGTCGTTGAGCAGCACGCGTTCGTCCTTGTCGAGGACGCCCACCAGGCGCTCCTCCTCGTGACCGAGGAACTCCATCGCGCCGATCCAGGTGGCGCGGCCCTCGTCGGTCAGCTCCACGTCGACTCGGCGCCGGTCGGTGACGGAGGGCGTACGGCGGACGAAGCCCCGGCGCTCCAGGGCGTCCAGCCGGCCGGTGACGGAGGCGGGCGCGAGGTCGAGGTCGGCGGCGAGCTCGGAGGGGGCGGCCTTGCCGCCGCGGCCTGCGAGCTTGTGCAGGGTGTCGAACTCCTGGCGGTCCAGGGCGAAGTCGACGAGGGACTGTTCGCGCACCCGGCGCAGATGGACGGCGAGCCTGTTCATCCGGGTCACCGCACCCTCGACATCGGGATCGAGTTCGGGGAGCACCGGCTTCCACCGCTCCACGTGGGCGTCGGTCCAGTCGCGTTGCTGCATGGGCCACAGCCTACGCCGAGCCTCTGATTCACTTCGGAAACTTATATTTCGTTGACGAATAGTTTGGTGACGAAATAGGTTGCGGCCCATGCCTCACCCCTTACGCACCCGGTCCTTCCGCCTGCTCTTCGTCGGACGCGCCCTCTCCCTGTTCGGTGACGCCGCGATTCCCGCCGCACTCACCCTCGCCGTCTACCTCGCCACCGGCTCAACGGGCGCCCTGGCCCTGGTGCTTGCCTGCGCGATGGTGCCCAAGCTGCTCCTACTGCCCCTCGGTGGCGTGGTCGGCGACCGTTTCAACGCCCGTACGATCGCACTGACCACCGATCTCGTACGGTGCGTCACCCAGCTCTTCGTCGGCGCGGAACTGCTGTCCGGCGCCCCGGCGTTGTGGCAGATCGCCGTGGCCGAGGCGCTCGGCGGCGCCGCGGGCGCCTTCTCGATGCCGACCGTCTCACCGCTGATCCGCGGCACCGTGGCCGAGTCCGGACTGCTGCGCGCCAACTCGCTGATGGCGGTGGTCAGCAGCGCGGCCCGGATCGGCGGACCCACTCTTGCCGGAGCACTGGTCTTCACGGCGGGGCCCGGCTGGGCCTTCGTGCTGGACGGAGCGAGCTTCGCGGTGAGCGCCGCGCTCCTTGCCGCGATCGAGGTGCGGCACGTCCCCATCCCGAAACGTTCACTGCTCAGTGACCTCAAGGAGGGCTGGGGCGAGGTCCGGGGCCGCGACTGGTACTGGACGAGCCTGATCGCCCATGCGGTCTGGAACGGCGCGGCAGCCGTGCTCATGACCGTGGGCCCGGCCCTCTTCCTCAGCGACCTGGGAGGCAAGGGCGCCTGGCTCGCCTTCCTCCAGACCGGCGCCGTCGGCCTGCTGCTCGGCTCACTGGTGGCCGGCCGGGCCCGGCCGCGCCGCCCGGTCCTGACCGCCAACCTGGGCGGCGCCCTCTACGCCCTCCCGCTCTGCCTGCTGGCCGGGCACGCCCCCGTGAGCGTATCCGTCGTCGCGTACGGGATCGCCATGGCCGGACTCGGCTTCCTCAACCCGGTCTGGGAGACCGCCGTCCAGTCCGCCGTGCCGCCCCACGCGCTCGCCCGGGTGACCTCGTACGACTGGCTGCTCTCGCTGGGAGCGACGCCGCTGGGTTACGCGCTGGCCCCGCTTGCCGCCTCCGCGTGGGGCGCCGAAGTCCCGCTCGCCGTGGCCGGATTGCTGGTCGGTGCCGCCTGCCTGGCCACTGCGGCCGTACCGGGCGTACGGCGTTTCAAGGCAGCCACGGAGCCCGTCGACACAGTGACGCGGACCACCGGAACCACGGCTTGAACATGTTCAAAGAGGGGTCTACAGTCCAGGACAACAGCATTTGAACGCGTTCAAGGGAGGGTGGGGCATGGACCTCACTGTTGTCGCGTACGTCATCTACCTGCTCATCAGCGTGGCGCTCACCATCTGGGTCGCCCGCACGCTGAGCCGCAACGGCAGGGTCTTCCTGGCCGATGTGCTGCACGGGAACGAGAAGCTCGCCGACGCGGTCAACCACCTGCTGGTGGTGGGCTTCTACCTGGTCAACCTGGGGTTCGTGACGCTCTATCTGAAGAGCTCCGACGGTGTCGCCGACGCCCGGGGGCTCTTCGAGGCACTGTCGGTCAAGGTCGGCGTCGTCCTGCTCGTCCTCGGGGTGATGCACCTGGGCAACGTCTACGTACTCAACAAGATCCGCCGCCGCGGGCTGATGGAGCGCGAGCAGACCCCGCCCGTCGCTCCGCAGGGCTGGACCGGCCCCGGACAGGGGCCGTGGGCCGCCCCCGCCCCCAGAGTGTGAGGGCCGGTCATGACGCGCCGCACGGGTGGCGGGCGGTCGTCCGTCGAACGGCTCACCGTGCTCTACGACGCACAGTGCTCGCTCTGCGTCCATCTGCGCCAGTGGTTGATGAACCAGCGTCAGCTGGTCCCGCTCGACCTCGTGCCGGCGGACTCCGCCGAGGCGCACCGCCGCTTCCCCGGCCTCGACCACTCCGCGACGCTCGAGGAGATCACGGTGATCGGTGACCGGGGGCAGATCTACCGCGGAACCTCCGCGTGGATCGTCTGCCTCTGGGCGCTGGACGGGTACCGGCCGAAGGCCCACTGGCTGACCACTCCGGCCGGCCGGCCGTTCGCCCGCGCCACCGTCCTCGCCGCCGCCAAGTACCGTTCGCTGACGGCCGAGCCGTGCCGCGCGGACGGGGCAGGCGGCCAGAGCGGCGGCTGTCGGGTGCAGGGCCCCGGCCCGGCGACGTAGCCGGTCCGGATACCCTCGGGACCGTGGTGAAGGAAGAGAAGGACGTGAAGGAAGTCAAGGCTCCCAAGAGCGAGCAGACCCGCACACTCATCCTCGAAACCGCGCTCCGGCTCTTCCAGGAACGCGGCTACGACAAGACGACGATGCGGGCCATCGCCCAGGAGGCCGGCGTCTCCGTAGGGAACGCGTACTACTACTTCTCGTCCAAGGAACACCTGGTCCAGGGCTTCTACGACCGGATCGCCGCCGAGCACGAGGCGGCGGTCCAGCCGGTCCTGGCCGGCGACGAGGACCTCGCGGTACGCATCCGCGGGGTCCTGCTCGGCTGGCTGGACGTGGCGGAGCCGTACCACCGCTTCGCCGCCCAGTTCTTCAAGAACGCCGCGGACCCCGAGAGTCCACTGAGCCCGTTCTCGCACGACTCGGTCTCCGCGCGAGAGGCCGCGATCTCCATCCACGAGCGCTGTCTGGCGGGCTCCGACACCAAGATCGACCCCGAACTGGCCGATTTGCTGCCCCAGCTGATGTGGCTGAACCAGATGGGTCTGGTGCTGTACTGGGTGTACGACCGGACGGACGACGCCGAACGCAGCCGCCGGCTGGTCGAGCGCATCGCCCCGATCGTCGCGCGGGCCATCGCCCTGTCCCGGTTCCGGGTCCTGCGGCCGCTGGTGCGCCAGGTCTACGAGGTGCTGGAGGAGTTCCTGCCCGGAGTGGCGAAGCGGGTGCCGGCCAGGTAACCGCGGAAACGGCCGAGCGGCCGTCCCGGGATCGGATCCCGGGACGGCCGCTCGCTGTCGTGCTGTGCTGTGCTGCCGGATCAGATCCAGCCCAGTTCCCACAGCCGCCAGATGCCGGTGCCGTCGGAGAGGTACTGCGATCCGGAGACGTCGGGCTTGGCGACGACGTAGTCCTTCTTCTGCCACAGCGGTACGAGCGGCACGTCCTCGCCGACCAGCTTCTGGAGTTCCTTGAAGTCGGCCGAGGTGCGGCTGCGGTCGCTGTACTGCAGCGTGGAGCTGATCAGCTGGTCCATCTTCTTGCTGGTGTAGCCGTTGTGGAGGCTGCTGTCGCGGCCGACGAGCGGCTGGCTGAAGGTGTCGGGGTCCGGGTAGTCGGGGAGCCAGCCGACGGTGTACATGTCGTACTCGCCCGCCGCGTAACCCTTCTGGAACCTCGTCCACTCGACGGCCTTCGCCTTGACCTTGAAGAGCCCGTCCGCCTCCAGCTGGCGAGCGATCACGGCCGTCTCCTTCTTGGCCTCGTCGCCCTCCCGGTAGGCGAAGGTGACCGCCAGCGGAAGCTTCACGCCGGCCTCCTGCATCAGCTCCTTGGCGCGCTCGGGGTCCGGCGCCGGGTACGCGTCGAAGAACGGGGTGCTGTGCCCGATGTAGCCCTGCGGGATCAGCGAGTAGAGCGGTTCGACGATGCCCTTGTAGACGTCGGTCACCACCGGCGCCCGGTCGATGATCGCCGCGATGGCCTGGCGGACCTTCTTGTCGGCGAGCGGCGAGTCCTTGCGGACGTTGAAGACCAGGTTGCGGATCTCGGCGCTGTCGGCCTCCGTCACGTGCTGGTCGATGGCACCGGGGTCCAGCTCGGCGAGCGTGGACGGCGGGAGCTCGCGATGCGCGACATCGACCTGGCCCGACTTCCAGGCCGCCAGCAGATCTTCCGACTGCTTGAAGTAGCGCACCGTGACCGGGCCACCGGATTTCGTCAGCGCACCCTTGTACTTCGTGTTCGGCACGAGTTCGGCGGAGACCCCCGACTCGTACGACTTCAGCACGTACGGCCCCGAACCGGTCACGTGACCGTCGCCACGCAGCTTGTGCTCGGCGTAGGAGTCCCGCTCGACGATCGAACCCGCTCCGGTGGCGAGCTTCTGCGGGAAGGTCGCGTCACGCGCGGAGAGGTTGAAGGTGATGGTCAGGCCGTCGGCCACCACGTTCTTCAGGCTGGGGAAGAGGACCGACGGACCGACGTCCGTCTTGATCGCCATCATCCGGTCGAAGGAGTACTTGACGTCCTCCGCGGTGATCTCCTTGCCGTCCGAGAACGTCAGGTCGTCACGGAGCTTGCACCGGTACGTCTGCAGCTTCCCGCCGATGAACCCGCAACTCTCCGCGGCGTCCGGCTCGGGGACGATCGCCCCGGACTTGAACGTCATGAGCGACTGGTAGACGTTGCTGTACATCGCCCACGAACCGGCGTCGTACGCGCCCGCCGGGTCGAGCGAGGTCACTTCGTCGGTCGTGCCGACCGTGACCGGATCACTCTTCCCCTCATCCGAGGGAAGCAACTGCCAGGCGCCGACGCCTGCGATGACCAAAACCGCGAGAATCGCGAGAATCCGTAGCCGGATCGACCGCATTGCCGTGCTCTCCCTTAACAGCCCCACCTCGGCGTCGCGCTCAGATACGCAGATCACCGCACGTTCGCGCTCAGCCAATCACACGATTTTCACATCTGGAAGAGGAAATCGGAGGCTCACAGGCTTTTGTTCGTTAGTTGAAACCTTGGACCGATAGGTCGCATACGGAGGGTTCACGACCGGTCACCCGATCAAGCATTTCGCGGAGGTTCGGTGGTGATTACGCCTGCCGCGACGCGAGCTCGACGACGGTGACGTCGGAGGGCGCGCCGACCCGCACGGGCGGGCCCCAGGCACCCGCCCCGCGGGTGACGTACAGCTGGGTGTCGCCGTAGCGCTCGAGGCCCGCGACCGTGGGATTGGACAGTTCCGCGATGTAGTTGCCCGGCCAGAGCTGGCCGCCGTGGGTGTGCCCGGAGAGCTGGAGGTCCACACCGTGCCGGGCGGCCTCGTCGATGACGACGGGCTGGTGCGCCATGAGGACGGCGGCGCGGGTGCGGTCCCGGTCGCCGAGCGCCCGGCCGAAATCGGGGCCCTGTCCTTCGCTCTCGCCCGCGATGTCATTGACCCCGGCCAGATCGAAACCGTCGATCTCGAGCCGGGCGTTCTCCAGCGGGTGCAGCCCCAATTCCCTTACGTGGTCGACCCATTCGGCGGCCCCGGAGTAGTACTCGTGATTACCGGTCACGAAGAACGCGCCGTGCCGGGCGTGGAGCCCGGCGAGCGGTTCGGCGGCCGGGCCGAGATCGGCCACCGATCCGTCGACCAGGTCCCCGACGACCGCGATCAGGTCGGGCTGGGTCCGGTTGACCGTGTCGACGATCCGCCGGGTGTGGGCCGAGCCCAGAACCGGGCCCAGGTGGATGTCGCTGACGACGGCGATCCGGAAGCCGTGGGCGGACCGGGGCAGCCGGGCCAGCGGAACGGTGACGCGCTTGACGCGGGGTCCGCGCAGCACCCCGTAGGCGCCGTAGCCGGTCGTGCCGAGCCCTGCCACGGCTGCGGCGCCGCCGACGGCCCGCGCGACGAAGAGGCGGCGCGAGGGGGCGGCGGGTGCGGTGGCCCGGGGTGCGGTGGCGGTGGGTGCGGGGGCCGGCGGGGCTGCCGTCGCGAGGGCGGACGGGTGTGCGGGGGCGGCCGGTTCGGCGGGCGCGGTCTCCGGGGCCCGGGCCGCTGCCTCCAGGGACACGGCTGCCCGGCGGGCGAGCAGCCGGCGCAGCAGCGGCCGTACCGCCTCGCCGGCCAGCAGCGCGAGTGTCAGATAGAGCAGGGCGGCCAGCCACAGATAGCCGGGCCAGGCCAGCGCCTGCTGGAGCCGGAAGGGGGCGCCCGTACGCCCGGAGACCAGGGCGCCGACGCTCAGCAGCGGCAGGACGTACGCCGCCGCCGTGCCGGCCCTGCGCGGCAGACTGCCCGCTGTCGTCGTGTCACCGACCAGGCGGCGCCACACATAGCGGTGCACGACGGCCAGCAGCGCGAGCACGGCGGCCGCCAGTACAGCGAAACCCAGGACCGCCATACACACTCCCCCGCCTCGTTCGTACCTGTTTGTCCCGCATTCGGCCCCGGCCGGAAGTCGACGCGCTACGCCTCTTGGCTGCGCAGGGACCTGACGCCACGGAACCCGATCACGCCGACTGCCGTCCCCAGGAGAAAGGACGTGATGGCGAGCAGCAGATGCACCCAGAAGTAGGCAGTCGGGTCACCCGCGTCGTCGAAGGCGAGACCACTGCCGTCCTGCCATAGATTTTTAGCGAAAGTGATCCAGATGAACCAGCTCCACACCCCGAAGGCGAGCAGGAACCAGGAGACGGGGCGGCTGAGCTTCATGGAATCAGTATCGCCGCCACGCTCCGCCAGCCTCGCCCGGGGTGGGCCGTCCCGGCGGTGCGCACGGCGGGTCATACCTCCGGTGTCCATAATCAGATCAACTGCATGTACGTTTTCGACCGTGTCAGCTCTCAAGAAGGCCGCGCTGTCGGTCACCTCTGCCGCTTTGCTGTCCGTTTTTCTCGTCAGTCCCGCGTCGGCGGTCGGTCAGGACACCGCGGACAACGAGCCGAAGCCGCCGGCCGGCATGTCGCAGGTCGGTGGCGCGCAGCTCGGCCGGAGCGGGACCCAGGTCAATCTCGGTGCCGGAGCCCCGGTGCTGCCGAAGGACCTGACGGGCAGATCCTGGATGGTGTCGGACGCGGAGACGGGCGACGTACTCGCCTCGCACAATCCGCACTGGCGGCTGCCTCCGGCGTCCACGCTGAAGATGCTCTTCGCCGACACCCTGATCCAGTCACCGGCGCTCCAGCCGAAGTCGCTCTCGTACACGGTGAAGGACGAGGACCTCGCCGGTATGGGCGAGGGCAGCAGCCTGGTCGGCGTCAAGGAGGACCTCAGCTACACGGTGCACGACCTGTGGCTCGGGGTCTTCCTGCGTTCGGGCAACGACGCGGTGCACGTCCTGGCCTCGATGTACGGGGGCGTCCCCAAGACCGTCACCGACATGCAGACGCACGCGGACGAGCTCCAGGCCCTGGACACCACGGTGGTCTCGCCCGACGGGTACGACGCCCCCAACCAGGTCTCCAGCGCGTACGACCTCACGCTCTTCGCCCGCAGCGGGATGCAGAAGGCGGACTTCCGCGAGTACTGCTCGACGGCGACGGCGCAGTTCCCCGGCCAGCAGGAGAAGGGCAAGAAGCGCGAGAGCTTCGGCATCCAGAACACCAACCGGCTGCTCACCGGGGCGGACGGCGTCACCCAGTACAAAGGCGTCGCGGGCGTCAAGAACGGTTACACGACGCATGCCGGGAACACCTTCACCGGTGTCGCCGAGCGCAACGGCAAGGTGCTGCTCGTCACCGTCATGAACCCGTCGTCCGACGAGACGCACGCCGTCTACAAGGAAGCGGCCAGGCTGCTCGACTGGGGCTTCGCCGCGAGCGGCAAGGTCAGCCCGGTCGGCGAACTCGTCCCGCCGAAGTCCGCCGACACCGGGACGGGTACGGGCAAGGGCGCCCAGCCCGACAAGCCGGCCGCGGCCGAGGGCGGGAACGGGCCGGGGACCACGAAGGCCGCCGCGGCCGACGAAGGCTCCAGCGGGGTCGGGATCGCTCTGGGCATCACCGGCGGGGTGCTGGTGCTGCTGGCCGGGGCGGTGTTCCTGGTCAACCGGCGCTGGCCGCTGCCGGACCTGATGCGCCGCCTCCCCCGCCGCTGAGGGTGCTGCCACCGGCCTCCCTGCCGGTGGCGGACGCGGAGTCCTGCTCCGCGTCTGCCACCGGTCCGGCCTCGCCCTTGCTCCGCGTGGCCGTCCAGGCGGAGCAGAACAGCAGGAGCTTCGCGGTGAAGTTGATCCACAGCAGCAGCGCGATCGGCACCCCGAAGGCGCCGTACATGCTCTTCGAGGCGACGCCCCTCATATAGCTGCCGAGCAGCAGCTTGAGCAGCTCGAAGCCGACCGCGCCGAGCAGCGCGGCCACCACGAGCCGGCGCCGCGGCGGCTCGACGCCGGGCAGCATGGTCAGCAGGTAGAGCAGCAGCAGGAAGTCGGCGATCACGGCCACCACCAGGGCCGCGATCCGCAGCAGCACGCCGCCCGCGCCGCCCTCCGGGATGCCCAGCAGATCGGCGACCCATCCGATGGCCACGGAGCCGACCGAGGAGATCGCCATGGTCACCAGGGCGGCCCCGCCGAGCCCGAACAGCACCCCGGCATCCTTGAGTTTGCGCAGGACGGGGTTGCCCTGGTCCAGGTCGTCCCTCTCCCAGACGGCGCGCAGACAGTCCCGCATCGAGCCGACCCAGCCGATGCCGGTGAAGAGCAGCAGTGCGCCGGCCACCAGCCCGACGGTCCCCGCGTGGGCCACCAGGTTGTCGATGCCGAGCTGGTCGGAGATGCCGGGCACCTGGTCGGCGAGTGTGTTCTCGATCTTGTCCAGCTGCTTGTCGGAGAGCAGCGCCGCACCGATCGCCGCGGCGACCGCGATCAGCGGGAAGAGCGCCAGAAAGCTGATGAAGGTGATCGCCGCGGCGAGCCTGGCCCAGTGGACCCGTTCCAGCGTTTCGTAGCTGCGCCAGGCGTGCGTCTCCATCAGCCGGGAGACGATCGGCCCGATGACGGGGAGTTTTTTCAGCCAGTCCATGCCGTACGACTACCCTTCCGGGCACCGAAAACCGGCGTGCGGTCCGCTGCGGGCGGGATGACGTCCTCGCAATCACCCATTTCGGTGAGTGTTGTAACAAATCCCTCAAAGGTGTTTTCTCGGGCGATACGGTCACCCTCATGTCTGTCGACACCGTGTCCCTGACCGGCTGGGGCCGCACCGCCCCGACGACCGCGCTCCGCTTCCACCCCCGTAGCCACGAGGAGGCGGTCGCCGCGGTGCGCGGCTGTGGGCCGCGCGGCTCGATCGCCCGCGGCCTGGGCCGGGCGCACGGCGACGCGGCGCAGAACGCCGGGGGTTCCGTCCTCGACATGACGGGACTGGACCAAATTCGCACCATCGACGCCGCAGCCGGACTCGTGGTGTGCGACGCGGGGGTGAGCCTGCACCGGCTGCTGGAGGTACTGCTGCCGCTCGGGTGGTTCCTGCCGGTGACGCCCGGCAGCCGGTACATCACGGTGGGCGGGGCGATCGGCTCCGACGTCCACGGTCACAACCACCGCACCGCCGGCTCCTTCTCCCGGCATGTCACCGCGTTCGAACTCCTCACCGCGGACGGCCGGATCCGTACGGTCCGCCCCGGCACCCCGCTCTTCGACGCGACCGCGGGCGGCCTGGGCCTGACCGGGGTGATCCTCTCGGCCACACTCCGGTTCCATCCGGTCGCGACGTCCCTGATGTCGGTCGACACCGAACGGGCCCTCGATCTAGACGACCTGATGACGCGACTGGCCACCGGCAGCCGCCGCCACCACTACGCGTCCGCCTGGGTCGACCTGACCGCCCGCGGCCGGTCCACCGGGCGCGGCGTGCTGACCCGGGGGGAGCACGCACCCCTGCACATGCTCCCGGCGCACGCCCGGCGCACACCGTTGGTCTTCCGCCCCGCCCCCCTGCCTCCCGCCCACTTCCTCGTACCGGACCTCATGCCCGGCGGGCTGCTGGGCCGCATGTCCGCCGCCGCGCTCAACGAGCTCCGCTACCGCCGCGCGCCGCGGTCCCGCACCGGGGAACTCCAGCGGATCTCCACGTTCTTCCACCCGCTGGACACCTCGTCGCACGCGCACCGGTTCCATGGCCGGGGCGGATTCGTACACTACGAGTTCGCCGTCGGGGACAAGCGGGCGGAGACACTGCGCCGGATCGTCGGGCGGATCGCGCAGCGGCGCTGCCCGTCGTTCCTCGCCGTGCTCAAGCGGTTCGGCCCGACCGACCCCGGCTGGCTGTCGTTCCCGGAACCCGGCTGGAGCCTCGCCCTCGACCTGCCCGCGGCCCTGCCCGGACTGGCCCGCTTCCTAGACCGACTGGACGAGGAGGTGGCGGCGGCGGGCGGCCGGGTCTGCCTGACGGCCGACTCCCGGCTGCGCCCCGACGCGCTGGCCGCGATGTACCCCCGGCTGGGCGAATTCCGGCAGCTCCGGGCCGAGTTGGACCCGAACGGGGCGTTCCGCTCGGATCTCTCGCGCCGGCTCTCCCTCTGACGGCGCGACGGCGGCCACCCCGGCCGCCGAGCGCCTCCCCCTCTCCCGCCACCCGCCTTTAAGGAGCGTTCCGTGAAGGATGCCTTCGGTGCCCCGCAGTCCCTGCTCGTCCTCGGCGGCACATCGGAGATCGGGCTCGCCACGGCACGCCGCCTGATCGCCCACCGCACCCGCACGGTCTGGCTGGCCGGACGCCCCTCCCCCGCCCTGGACTCGGCCGCGGCCGAACTGCGCGGCCGGGGGGCCTATGTCCGTACCGTCGACTTCGACGCACTGGACACGGAGTCCCACGAGACCGGCCTCGGCAAGATCTTCACCGAGGGCGACATCGACATGGTGCTCCTCGCCTTCGGCATCCCCGGGGACCAGGAGCGCGACGAGGAGGAACCGCTCGCCGCGGTCCGGGTCGCCCAGACGAACTACACGGGTGCCGTCTCCGCCGGCCTGGTGTGCGCCGGCGCACTCCAGGCACAGGGGCACGGTTCGCTGGTGGTGCTCTCCTCGGTGGCGGGGGAGCGCGCCCGGCGCGCGGACTTCATCTACGGGTCGAGCAAGGCGGGCCTGGACGCGTTCACCCAGGGGCTCGGGGACGCCCTGCACGGGACGGGCGTGCACGTGATGGTCGTGCGGCCCGGTCTCGTCCGGCCGGCGACCGCACCGGCGGGGTCCGGAGCGGCGGCGGCCGGGGCGCCGCTCGCGATGATCCCGTTCACCCGGACCCCGCTCGTGACCACGCCGGACGCGGTCGCGGACGCGATCGTGACGGGGCTGCGGCGGCGTTCGGAGACGGTGTGGGTGCCGGGGGCGCTGCGGGCGGTGATGTCGGCGCTGCGGCATGTGCCGAGGCCGCTGTTCCGGCGCCTGCCGGTCTGAGGCGGGGGCCGCCCGGCCCGCTCAGGTGTGGAGCGAGGGCGCGTCCACGGAGCTGCCGTTCTGCGCGGGCACGGCGGGGCTGCCGCCGCCCGCCCCGAACGGGAACTCGTTGATCTTGCGCCAGACGCTGTCCACGCCCTGCTCGTACAGCGCGAAGGAACCGCAGGTCCAGGACGCCTCGTAGTCACCGAGCTCCGCGTAGGCCCGGTCCATCGCCGCTTCGGAGATGCCGTGCGCCACGGTCACGTGCGGGTGGTACGGGAACTGGAGCTCGCGCACCAGCGGCCCGGAGGCATCCCGTACCCGCTTCTGGAGCCAGGAGCAGGCCGAGGCGCCCTCGACGACCTGGACGAAGACGACCGGTGAGAGCGGGCGGAAGGTGCCCGTGCCGGAGAGCCGCATCGGGAAGGGGCGGCCGCCGGTCGCGATCGCGGCGAGGTGCGCCTCGATCGCGGGCAGGTCGGCCGCCTCCGCCTCGGTCGGCGGCAGAAGGGTGACGTGGGTGGGAATGCCGTGTGCGGCAGGGTCCCCGAAGCTCGCGCGCCGCTCCTGGAGCAGGCTGCCGTAGGGCTCCGGGACCGCGATCGAAACGCCGAGCGTTACGGTCCCCACGTCGTTCTCCTCAATCCTCGAGCATCTGTTTTCAGCCACTGGCGGCCGCATGCTTCACGTCGCCAGTGTGCCGCTTGTGAAGGTCCTTGCGCCAGGGTCCTTGGACTCAGTGCTTGGCGGGCAGAAGGCCCATCCGGTCATAGGTCCGCGCCAGGGTCTCGGCGGCGACGGCCCGTGCCTTCTCCGCTCCCTTGGCCAGGATGGAGTCCAGCGTCTCGGTGTCGTCGAGATATTCCTGGGTGCGGGTGCGGAACGGTGTGACGAAGTCGACCATGACCTCGGCGAGGTCCGTCTTCAGCGCACCGTAGCCCTTGCCCTCGTACTTCTGCTCCAGGTCGGCGACGGACGTGTCGGTGAGGGTGGAGTAGATGGACAGCAGATTGCTGACGCCCGGCTTCCCGGCCTGGTCGAAGCGGACCACCATGTCGGTGTCCGTGACGGCGCTCTTCACCTTCTTGGCGGTCACCTTCGGCTCGTCCAGGAGGTTGATCAGACCCTTGGTGGTCGCCGCCGACTTGCTCATCTTCGCGGACGGGTCCTGCAGGTCGTAGATCTTCGCCGTCTCCTTGAGGATGTACGGGTCCGGCACGGTGAAGGTGTCCCCGTAGGTGCCGTTGAACCGCTCGGCGAGGTTGCGGGTCAGCTCCAGGTGCTGGCGCTGGTCCTCGCCCACCGGGACCTGGTCGGCCTGGTAGAGCAGGATGTCGGCGACCATCAGCAGCGGGTAGGTGAACAGACCCACCGTGGTGCGGTCGCTGCCCTGCTTGGCCGACTTGTCCTTGAACTGCGTCATCCGGGACGCCTCACCGAAGCCGGCCAGACAGTTCATGACCCACCCGAGCTCGGCGTGCTGGGGGACGTGGCTCTGGACGAAGAGCGTGCAGCGCTCCGGGTCCACCCCGGCGGCGAGCAGCTGGGCGACGGCGAGCCTGGTGTTGGCACGCAGCTCCGCGGGGTCCTGCGGGACGGTGATCGCGTGCAGGTCGACCACCATGTAGAAGGCGTCGTGGGAATCCTGCAGGGCCACCCACTGGCGGACCGCGCCGAGGTAGTTGCCGAGGTGGAACGAGCCGGCGGTGGGCTGGATTCCGGAGAGCACACGGGGACGTTCAGAGGCCATGGAAGTCATTGTCTCAGGTACGGAACCCATCTCGGGCAGCCGGTGGAGGAATCGTCCGCGGACGCCGGAGGGGGCGCAGGGACGGGCCCGGGGGCGTAAATCGCGGGCGCGCCGCGAAGTGAAGGTTTCCTCGTGGGGGATCCGACCGACGATACAAAGTGGGCACCATCCCGGCCCACGCCGCACGACGAACGGAGATCCCGTGTCGACCACGGAAACCGCCATCGCCTCCGCCGAGGCGCACAGCGCGCACAACTACCATCCGCTGCCCGTCGTCGTCGCGACGGCGGACGGCGCCTGGATGACCGATGTCGAGGGCCGCCGCTACCTCGACATGCTGGCCGGTTACTCGGCGCTCAATTTCGGCCACGGCAACCGCCGTCTGATCGACGCGGCCAAGGCCCAGCTGGAGCGGGTGACCCTCACGTCGCGGGCCTTCCACCACGACCGGTTCGCCGACTTCTGTACACAGCTCGCCGAGCTGTGCGGCATGGAGATGGTGCTGCCGATGAACACCGGGGCGGAGGCCGTGGAGACCGCGGTGAAGACCGCCCGCAAGTGGGGCTACCGGGTCAAGGGCGTCCCGGACGGGATGGCGAAGATCATCGTCGCCGCCGACAACTTCCACGGCCGGACGACGACGATCGTCAGCTTCTCCACGGACCACGAGGCGCGCGCGGACTTCGGTCCGTACACCCCGGGGTTCGAGATCGTGCCGTACGGGGACCTGACCGCGCTGCGGGAGGCGATGACCGAGAACACCGTGGCGGTGCTGCTGGAGCCGATCCAGGGCGAGGCGGGGGTAGTGGTCCCGCCGCCCGGCTATCTCCCCGGGGTCCGGGAGCTGACCCGCGAGCGGAACGTGCTGTTCATCGCGGACGAGATCCAGTCGGGCCTCGGCCGGACCGGGAAGACCTTCGCCTGTGAGCACGAGGGTGTCGTGCCGGACATGTACGTGCTCGGCAAGGCGCTCGGCGGGGGTGTGGTGCCGGTGTCGGCAGTCGTGTCGTCCGCGGCGGTGCTGGGGATCTACCGGCCCGGGGAGCACGGCTCCACGTTCGGCGGCAACCCGCTGGCGTGCGCGGTCGCGCTGGAGGTCATCGCGATGCTGCGCACCGGTGAGTACCAGCAGCGGGCCGCGGAGCTGGGCGATCACCTCCATCAGGAGCTGGGTCTGCTGGTGGGCGGCGGCGCGGTGGAGGCGGTGCGGGGCCGCGGTCTGTGGGCGGGCGTCGACATCGACCCGGGCCGCGGCACGGGCCGGGAGATCTCCGAGAGGCTGATGGAGCGGCGGGTGCTGGTGAAGGACACCCACGGCTCGACGATCCGGATCGCCCCGCCACTGGTGATCAGCAAGGAGGACCTGGACTGGGGCCTGGAGCAGCTGCGCGAGGTGCTGCGGGGCTGATCCCGGGGTGATCCCGGGGTGATCCCGGGGTGATCCCGGGGCGGGGGGGTGCCGGGGCCGAGAGGGGCGTCCGCCCCGGCGCCAGTAGAGTCCCTGTGTGCTCCTGGGGATGATCTGTGCGCTCGCTTCCGCGGTCTGCTTCGGCACGGCCTCCGTCCTTCAGGCCGTCGCGGCGCGGGCCGCCGCCGAGCCGGGATCCGGTGCGGGGGTGGACCCGGCGCTGTTGCTGCGGGCGCTTCGCCAGTGGCGTTACGTGGCCGGGCTCGCCCTCGACGGCCTCGGCTTCGTCTTCCAGATCATCGCCCTGCGCTCCCTGCCCATCTACGCGGTGGGCGCGGCCCTGGCCGCGAGTCTCGCCGTGACCGCGGTCGTCGCCGCCCGGCTCCTCGGGGTGCGGCTGAGCTCCACCGAGTGGACGGCCGTCGCCGTGGTCTGCGCCGGCCTCGGCATGCTGGGGCTCGCCTCCGGCGCGGAGGGACATGCGGCCGGATCGGATGCGCTGCGCTGGTCGATGCTCGGCATCGCCGTCGGCATCCTGCTGATCGGCACGGCGGCGGGCCGGCTGCCCGAGCGGGCGCGGGCCCTCGTCCTGGGGCTCGGCGCCGGCTGCGGCTTCGGGGTGGTGGAGGTGACCGTCCGGCTGATCGACGACGTGTCGCCGTCCGCGCTCGTCACCAACCCCGCCGTGTACGCGCTGCTGGTCGGCGGCGGTTCGGCGTTCTTGCTGCTCACCTCGGCGCTGCAACGCGGCTCGGTGACGACGGCCACGGCCGGAATGGTGCTGGGCGAGACGATCGGGCCCGCGCTGGTGGGGGTCATCTGGCTCGGGGACCGTACCCGCGACGGCCTCGGCTGGCTGGCGGTCACCGGCTTCGCGGTGGCCGTGGCGGGTGCGCTGGCCCTGGCCCGGTTCGGCGAGGCCCCGGCGGACACCCCGGAGCCCGCGGCTCCGGGCACGACCGACTGAGGGCTCACCGGACTCACGGCGCTCACCGGACTCACGGCGGCCACGACGGCCACGACGCTCACGGCGCTCACGGCGCTCACGGCGCTCACGGCGCTCACGGCGCTCACGGCGCTCACGGCGCTCACGGCGCTCACGGCAGGATGCGGCACAGGGCGTCCAGCGCGCCCGCCCAGGCGCTGTCGGTCGGTGTTCCGTACCCGATGACCAGCGCCTCGCGCCGCACCTCGGCGTCCGGGTGCCGGAAGAAGGACAGGCCCTGCACCGCGAGGCCCTGCCAGGCCGCCGCGCGGATCACCTCGGCCTCGCTGCCCTCCGGGAGCTCGAGTACGGCGTGCATTCCGGCGGCGATTCCGCTGACGCGGATGGCGGGGGCCCGTTCCGCCAGGGCCGCGACCAGCTGGTCGCGGCGGTTGCGGTAGCGCAGCCGCAGGGAACGCACATGGCGGTCGTACGCGCCGGAGGCGATGAACTCCGCCAGTGTGAGCTGCTCCAGCGCGCTCGACGACCAGTCGCTCCAGCCCTTGGCCTCGGTCACCTCGCCCACCAAGGACTGCGGCACCACCATCCATCCGATCCGCAGCCCCGGTGCCAGGGACTTGCTGGCCGTCCCCAGGTACACGACGCGTTCGGGGTCCAGGCCCTGGAGTGCGCCGACCGGCTGGCGGTCGTAGCGGAACTCCCCGTCGTAGTCGTCCTCCAGGATCAGCCCACCGGTGCTGCGCGCCCAGTCGACGGCCGCGGCCCGCCGGTCGGGGTGGAGCGGCACCCCGGTCGGGAACTGGTGAGCGGGTGTCAGGAGCACCGCGCCCGCGCCATGGATCGCGTGCAGTTCGCCGGTCCGGGAGCCGAGTCCGTCGAGCGGCAGGCAGGGGGTGCGCAGCCCGGCCTCGGTGAGCAGGCCCGTGTGCAGGTCCAGTCCGTACGACTCGACGGCCACCTCGCGCACGCGGCGCTCCCGCAGCACCTTGCCCATCATCCTCAGCCCGTGGACGAAGCCGGCGCAGATCACGATGCGTTCGGGATCCGCGTACACCCCGCGGGCCCGTGCCAGATAGTCGGCGAGCACGGTGCGCAGCTCGATGCGGCCGCGCGGGTCCCCGTAGCCGAAGGCGTCGTTGGGCGCGCGGGTGAGGGCGCGGCGGGCCGCCTTCAGCCATTCGGCGCGCGGGAACGTCGCGAGGTCGGGCGAGCCGGGCATCAGGCTGTACGCGGGACTGCTGCGGGGCGGCCGGGTGCGGGGCGTCCTGGTGGTGGACGGGCGCGGCGCGGACCGCTGCGCCACCCGGGTGCCGGAGCCCTGCCGCGCGGTGAGCCAGCCCTCGGCGACCAGCTCCGCGTAGGCGTCGGCGACGGTGTTGCGGGCGATGCCGAGGTCGGCGGCGAGGGTCCTGGACGACGGCAGCCTGGTCCCGGGTGCCAGCCGGCCGGTCCGGGACGCCTCCCGCAGGGCATCCGTGAGCCCGGCCCGCAGCCCTGTCGATCCGGTCAGGTCGACGTGCAGGTCGGCACCGAAAGTGGCCCAGGGATCCGTCATGGAAATGGACCATACACGTGCGCCACTGGCCGCGTAGCGTCATATCCATGACGACGAACGAGAACAGCCACACGACCTCCGAGTACACCGCCGAGCACACCCCGCGCATGCAGTGGACCCAGCACGCCCCCGACGTCTACAAGGCGATGGCCCGCATGGACGCCGCGGCCAACAAGGGACTCGACCCGGTCGTGGCGGAGCTCGTGAAGATCCGGGCCTCGCAGCTCAACCACTGCGCGTTCTGCCTCGACATGCACTCCAAGGACGCGCTCGCCGCGGGTGAGTCCGTGCAGCGGATCCTGCACCTGAGCGCCTGGGAGGAGTCGCAGCACTTCTACACACCGAAGGAGATCGCGGCGATCGAGCTGACCGAGGCGGTCACCGTCCTGACCGACGGCTTCGTGCCCGACGAGGTGTACGCGAAGGCCGCCAAGCACTTCGACGAGACCGAGCTCGCCCACCTCATCGCCGCGGTCATCGCGATCAACGCCTGGAACCGGTTCGCCGTGACCACCCGCATGGTTCCGGGCCACTACACCCCCGGCGACCACTGATCCGGCCACGCCCCCTCGCACCGCCCACCACAGGAGCCCTCCGCGATGACCGCCTCCGACCTCCGCGCGCTGCACCACGGCCGCACTCCCGGCGATCCACTGGTCCTCCCCGGCCCGTGGGACGCCGCGAGCGCCCGCGTCCTCGCCGACGCGGGGTTCCCCGCCCTGGCCACCCCGAGCGCGGGGGTGGCGGCCTCGCTCGGTTACGAGGACGGGGCCACGCCCGCCGCCGAGATGTTCGCGGCGGTGGCGCGGATCGCCCGCGCCGTCTCCGTACCCGTGTCGGCCGACATCGAGGCGGGGTACGGGCTGGCGCCCCGGGAGCTGGTGGAGCGGCTGCTCGCCGCCGGGGCCGTCGGCTGCAATCTGGAGGACACGGTGGACGGGGTCCTCGTGGATGCCCGGTGGCAGGCGGACCGGCTGGCGGAGGTGCGGGCGGCCGCCGGGGACGCGCTGTTCGTCAACGCCCGGGTGGACACGTACGTCACCGGTGTCCCGGAGGGCGTGGACCAGGAGGCCGAGACCGTGCGCCGCGCACTGCTGTACGTGGCGGCGGGCGCCGACAGCGTGTACCCGATCATGGCACCGCCCGAAGCCCTCCCCCGCCTGGCCGCCGCCGTCCCCGTACCGCTGAACGCCCTCGCCCGGCCGGACGGTCCGGGTCCGCGGCGCCTGGGCGAGCTGGGAGCCGCCCGCGTCACGTTCGGCCCCGGCCTCCAGCGCCGGGCCATGGCGGCTCTGCGCGAGTTCTCCGCCACGTTCTGAACGCGCTCCGGCCCTGCCGGAAACCGCCACCGCCCCCGGCAGCGACTGCTGCCGGGGGCGGTGGCGTCCGCATGTCCCCCCAGGGGAGACGGACGGATCAGATCAGGCCGAGCTCGCGGACCGCGTCGCGCTCCTCGGTGAGCTCCTTCACCGACGCGTCGATGCGCGCACGGGAGAACTCGTTGATGTCCAGGCCCTGGACGATCTTGTACGTGCCGTTCTCCGTGGTGACGGGGAAGGACGAGATGATGCCCTCGGGGACACCGTAGGAGCCGTCCGACGGGATACCCATCGAGGTCCAGTCGCCCGCGGCGGTGCCGTTGACCCAGGTGTGCACGTGGTCGATGGCGGCGTTCGCGGCCGAGGCGGCGGAGGACGCGCCACGGGCCTCGATGATCGCGGCGCCGCGCTTGGCGACGGTCGGGATGAAGGTGTCGCCCAGCCAGGCCTCGTCGTTGACGAGCTCGGCGGCGTTCTTGCCGGCGATCTCCGCGTGGAAGATGTCCGGGTACTGGGTGGCCGAGTGGTTGCCCCAGATCGTCAGCTTCTTGATGTCGGAGACGGCGGCACCGGTCTTGGCGGCCAGCTGCGAGATCGCGCGGTTGTGGTCCAGACGGGTCATCGCGGTGAAGCGCTCCGCCGGTACGTCCGGGGCGGCGGCCTGCGCGATGAGCGCGTTGGTGTTGGCCGGGTTGCCGACGACGAGGACCTTGATGTCGTCCGCGGCGTTGTCGTTGATCGCCTTGCCCTGCGGCTTGAAGATGCCGCCGTTGGCGGAGAGCAGATCGCCGCGCTCCATGCCCTTGGTGCGCGGGCGGGCGCCGACGAGCAGGGCGACGTTCGCGCCGGCGAAGCCGACGTTGGCGTCGTCGGTGATCTCGATGTTGCGCAGCAGCGGGAAGGCGCAGTCGTCGAGCTCCATCGCGGTGCCCTCGGCGGCCTTCAGCCCCTGCGGGATCTCCAGGAGACGCAGGTTGACCGGCACGTCCGGGCCGAGCAGGTGGCCGGAGGCGATGCGGAAGAGCAGCGCGTAGCCGATCTGGCCGGCTGCGCCGGTCACGGTGACATTCACGGGAGTGCGGGTCATGGCGATCTCCGTTAGACAGCTGGCGGTGGGGGCTCCGGGCCCCTGGTGCGGGACATCCCTGAATCTTGATGTGAAGAGATATCCGGCGATCAGGCTATCCGACCCGGAACCCCGCGGCCGCCCGCCCCCCTGTGGCACCGCACACAACCGGTTACTCCTCGCACACCCGGCCGCGGCGGCCTGCTCCCTTGCCGCTACTCGGCCGTTTCGGCCGTGCACCCCTGCGTACCGGAGGCGAGCGTGGCGCACGCCTCGACGTCGGCGATCCG
The DNA here is from genome assembly GCF_044458665.1 of Streptomyces sp. NPDC050422. Classification (NCBI taxonomy): domain Bacteria; kingdom Bacillati; phylum Actinomycetota; class Actinomycetes; order Kitasatosporales; family Streptomycetaceae; genus Streptomyces; species Streptomyces sp. NPDC050422. The sequence continues at coordinate 119,764 of NZ_JBITIE010000008.1, read as the reverse complement.
CTTCACGGCGACCATCGGGGTGTACGCGGCCGCGGTCGCGTCCACCGTGCTCTTCTGCCCTGCCTCGCCCGCGGTGATCTCGACGACGTCGCCGGGGGCGGCCTTGGTTATCCGGGCCCACGCCGCCGTGCAGGTCTCGCTGTAGCGCACCTCTATGACGCTGGTGCCGACGGTGGCGCTGGAGAGCGTACGGACGTGCTCGCCGCCGCAGCCCATCTCCTCGGGGTCCCCGCCCGCGCAGGTGGAGCCGCTGCACTCGACGCCGGCGGGCAGCACCGGAGCGGCGGCCGTCGGCGTCGGGGAGGGGGTGGCCGCGGCCTCGTCGCCCTTGGAGTCGCTGCCCGAGCCGATCAGCAGCACCACACCGGTGACCACGAGCAGGACGCCCACGACGGCCGCCGCGATCACGACCGGCCGGCGGCGGCCCCCGGCCTTGTCCGGGGCGCCGTCGCCGAGCGCGGGGGGCTGCTGTCCGCCGATGCCGGCGGCGAAGGCCACGTCGGGCGGCAGACCGTGCCCCGGGGCCGCGTCCGGTCCGGTCCGCGGCTGCTGCGGCACGCGCGGAAGGGTCCCGCGCTGCGCCGGCACGGACGGCGAACCGTCCTCGGCGGGCACCGGTCCCGCCGCCTCCCCCGCCGCTTCACCCGCCGTACGGACAGCGCCGGAGGGGCGGCTCCTGCCGTGGCCGCGCGGGGTCCCGGCGTCTCCGAGCGCAGCCCGCGCCTCGATGATCCGAATGGCTTCCATCGTCATGTCGTGGCGCATCTCGGCACGGCTCCAGGCCCGTTCCGCCAGCTCCCACATGGTGTTCAGATGGGACTGGTTGGTGCCGGTCACCTCGCCGAGCGCGACGATCGCCCCGCGGGGAGCGAGCAGCCGGCCGTTCAGATACCGCTCCCACGACGTCTTGCTGTAGCCCGTGCGGTCGGCCACCGCGGCGATGCTCAGGCCGCTGCGGTCGACGAGTCTGCGCAACTGGCCGGTGAACTCCCGGACCTGCGGGTCGAGCTCTTCCGGCAGTGCCTTCCAACGAGGCATTAGTTCCCCACTTCCCCCTGCTTGCCCACGGGCTTGCGCTGCGCCGCGCACGGTCTGCCCACCTGTCCGAAACCGGTGGTCTTCCGTTCCCGGACTACCCAGGTAGATGCGCGAACGCAGACTGCCAGTTCCTGGGGAGAGAGCGCACGGTGGCACTCAGGCGGCCGGGCGCACCCTCGCACGCCCCCGCCCGTGGCGGCCGGGCCAGTCTGCCACCGTTGCCCGGCGATCACACGGTGGCGGAATGGTCACTTCCGTGCCACAGGCCACAGTCAGCCCTTGAACCCTCGATCCCCGTCGACAAGGCTGAAGTCAGGACGGGGCAAGGCCGCTCAAGTCGCCACTTTCCGAAGTATTTCGCTCCGGAGCGCCTCGTCCACGGTGTCCGTCCCTTCTCGGGGGAGGGGACGGACACCGTTCAGCGGACACCGTTCAGCGGACACCGTTCACTTGGAGGGCTCCGCTCAACGGATCGCGAAGTGGACCGCGTCCTCCAGGAGCGGGATGTCCAGCCACGGTTTGGGCTGCGCCATGAGCGACAGCATCACGATGAGGACGCCCAGCAGTCCGTACGTCACCAGGTCGGTGAAACGGGAACGCACCGCGAGCATGCCCACCGAGGGAACCACCAGACGCAGGACCGCGCCCCCGATGAGTGCCACGCCGATCAGGATCGTGCCGATCCGGAAGGCCTCGTCGAAGGGGTCGGCGGCCACGATCAGGAGACCGGCCCCGGCCGTGCAGAGCACGGTGAGCAGCGGCCACTGACGGGCGGGCGCGGGAGCGTCCCCGCCGGCCGCCCGGCCGCCGCCCTCGGGACGCGCGGTGTCCCGGGTGAACGACGGAAAGCGCCGCGACCGGCGCGCCGCGGGGGCGTCGCCTCCGGCCACGGCCGCGTCATCGCCCTTGTCCTCGGCCGTACCCTCAGCCGCGCCCGTCGCCTGTTCGTCGGCCGGCCCGGTCGCCGAGGCGGCCCGGTCGGCCGGGCTCGTACCAGCACCCATGGGGTTCCTTCCGGATTCGGATCAGCCGGCTCAGACGGCGTCGGCGGCGTCGCGCTCGGCCGCCTCGACCACGTTGACGAGCAGCTGGGCGCGGGTCATCGGACCGACACCGCCCGGGTTCGGCGAGATCCAGGCGGCGACCTCGGCCACGCCCGGGTGGACGTCGCCGACGATCTTGCCGTTCTCGTCGCGGCTGACGCCGACGTCGAGCACGGCCGCGCCCGGCTTCACGTCCTCGGGCTTGATGATGTGGGGCACGCCCGCGGCGGCGACGATGATGTCCGCCTGACGGAGGTGGGAGGAGAGGTCACGGGTACCGGTGTGGCACTGGGTCACCGTGGCGTTCTCGGACTTGCGGGTCAGCAGCAGCGGGATCGACCGGCCGATGGTGACACCGCGGCCGACGACCACCACGTGCGCGCCGTTGATCTCGACACCGTGGTGGCGGAGCAACTGCACGACGCCCTGCGGGGTGCAGGGCAGCGGGCCCTGCTCGTTGAGCACGAGCCGGCCCAGGCTCATCGGGTGCAGACCGTCGGCGTCCTTGGCCGGATCCATCAGTTCCAGGACGCGGTTGGTGTCGATGCCCTTGGGCAGGGGCAGCTGCACGATGTAACCGGTGCACGCGGGGTCGGCGTTGAGTTCGCGGACGACGGCCTCGATCTCCTCCTGCGTTGCGGTGTCGGGGAGTTCGCGCTGGATGGAGCCGATGCCGACCTGGGCGCAGTCCTTGTGCTTGCCGTTCACGTACCACCTGCTGCCCGGGTCGTCCCCGACCAGCAGGGTTCCCAGGCCGGGGGTGATACCCCGGGCCCTGAGGGCCGCCACGCGGACGGTGAGATCGGACTTGATCGCGGCTGCGGTGGCCTTGCCATCGAGAATCTGGGCAGTCATGTCCCCATACTCGCGGATGACCCCGCCCGCGGACCAATTGCGGATACCCACCGTGGACACAAGGTTGCACTTGGACAACTTCTCGGGATGTGACTGGACAAACTTACGTCCCGCTTATAACGATGAAGGCCGCAGTGCCGCAGAAGTACCCGGGGGGCGGACCGCTGATGTTTTCTTTCCTCCGCGCGGCCGCATTCGTCCCCGTACGTCCGTTGGAGGAACGCCCCAGATGAGCTTCGGCGACCCGAACCCGAACAACCCCTACGGGCAGCAGCCCGGTCAGCCGCCCCAGGGCCAGCCGCCGCAGGGTCAGCCCGGCTACGGCTACCCGCAGCAGGCCCCCCAGGGCGTCCCGCAGCAGGGTCAGCCGGGTTACGGCTACCCGCAGCAGCAGCCCGGCGTGCCCCCGCAGGGCCAGCCCGGCTACGGCTACCCGCCCCAGCAGCCGGGCACCCTCCAGGCCAACAACGGGTACATCAACGTGCCCACGCTCGGCACGGTCGAGGTCGCCTCGATGGGCCGCCGCCTCGGCGCGCGCTGCCTGGACGGCCTCATCATCGGCGTCATCTACGGCATCTTCAGCGCGATCGGCCTGGCCGGCGCCCTGGGCCTCGCCGAGAGCACCGACGACTGCGGTTCCACGCTGGACCCGGGCTACCAGTCCTGCGTCAACGACGCCGGCATGAGCTTCATCGCCACCATGTTCGGCATGCTCGCCATCCTCGTTCTGATCACGCTGCTCTACGAGTGGCTGATGATCTCCCTGATGGGTGCCACGCTCGGCAAGAAGGCCCTCGGCGTGAAGGTCGTCAAGGAGAACACGGGCCTGAACCCGGGCCTCGGCGCCGGTTTCATCCGCTGGATCATCCCGATCGTCGGTGCCTTCCTCTGCTACATCGGCGCCATCCTGACCTACCTCTCCCCGTTCTTCGACAACTCCGGGAAGCTGCAGGGCTGGCACGACCGTGCCGCCGGCACCCTGGTGGTCAAGATCAAGTAGTAACGCGGCAGAGCAGCACGAAGGGCCGGTCTCCCCGAACTCGTTCGGGGAGACCGGCCCTTCGTCATGAGGTCAGTGGAAGAAGTGCCGCGTACCCGTGAAGTACATCGTCACGCCCGCCTTCTTCGCCGCCTCGACCACCAGCTCGTCGCGGACCGAACCGCCCGGCTGGGCCACGGCCTTGACGCCGGCCGCGGTCAGGATCTCCAGCCCGTCGGGGAAGGGGAAGAAGGCGTCGGAGGCCGCGTACGCACCCCGCGCGCGCTCCTCGCCCGCACGCTCGACGGCGAGCTTCGCGGAGTCGACGCGGTTGACCTGACCCATGCCGACGCCGACCGAGGCGCCGTCCTTGGCGAGCAGGATCGCGTTGGACTTGACCGCGCGGCACGCCTTCCAGGCGAAGGAGAGCTCCCGGAGCTCGTCGGCGGAGAGCGCCTCACCCGTGGCCAGCGTCCAGTTGGCCGGGTCGTCGCCGTCGGCCTGGAGGCGGTCGGTGACCTGGAGCAGCGCGCCGCCGTCGATCGGCTTGACCTCGACCTCGGCAGACGGGGCGTCGGGGCAGCGCAGCACGCGGATGTTCTTCTTGCGGGCGAGCACCTCGACGGCGCCGTCCTCGTACGCCGGGGCGACGATGACCTCGGTGAAGATCTCCGCGACCTGCTCGGCCATGGCGACCGTCACCGGGCGGTTGACGGCGATGACGCCGCCGAACGCCGACAGCGGGTCGCAGGCGTGCGCGTTGCGGTGCGCCGTCGCGACGTCGTCGGCGATCGCGATGCCGCACGGGTTGGCGTGCTTGATGATCGCGACACACGGCTCGGCGTGGTCGTACGCGGCCCGGCGCGCGGCGTCGGTGTCCGTGTAGTTGTTGTACGACATCTCCTTGCCGTGCAGTTGCTCCGCCTCCGCGAGGCCGCCCTCGCCGGAGGTGTAGAGCGCGGCGGGCTGGTGCGGGTTCTCGCCGTAGCGCAGGACGTTCTTGCGCTCGTACGTCGCACCGGTGAAGTCGGGGAAGCCCGAGTCGTCCGCGGCGGCGTAGTCGGCGGCGAACCAGGAGGCGACCGCCACGTCGTACGCGGCGGTGTGCTGGAACGCCTCGGCGGCGAGCCGCTTGCGGGCGGTCAGGTCGAAGCCGCCCGCCTCGACCGCCGCGAGGACGTCGGCGTACCGCTCCGGGCTGGTGACGACGGCGACCGACGGGTGGTTCTTGGCGGCGGCGCGGACCATCGACGGGCCGCCGATGTCGATCTGCTCCACGCACTCGTCGTCGGAGGCGCCGGAGGCGACGGTCGCCTTGAACGGGTAGAGGTTGACGACCACCAGGTCGAACGGCTCCACGCCGAGCTCGGCAAGCTGCTCGCGGTGGGTGTCCAGGCGCAGGTCGGCCAGAATGCCGGCGTGGACGCGCGGGTGCAGCGTCTTCACGCGGCCGTCGAGGCACTCGGGGAAGCCGGTGAGCTCCTCGACCTTGGTGACCGGCACTCCGGCGGCTGCGATCTTCCCGGCGGTGGAGCCGGTGGAGACCAGCTCGACACCCGCCCCGTGGAGGCCGCGCGCGAGGTCTTCGAGCCCCGTCTTGTCGTAGACGCTGACCAGGGCGCGACGGATGGGCTTATTCACCGACATGACCGAGATGAACCTTTCGTCCCTCAATGCGATAGCCGTCACGGGCGAGCCGCCCCACGGCCTCGACGAGCAGCTGGCGCTCGACTTCCTTGATGCGTTCATGGAGGGCGGCTTCGCCCTCCGGGGTGTCCTCTTCGGTCACCTCGACCACGCCCTGCGCGATGATCGGACCGGTGTCGACACCGTCGTCGACGAAGTGGACGGTGCACCCGGTGACCTTCACGCCGTACGCGAGCGCGTCGCGCACACCGTGGGCACCGGGAAAGCTGGGGAGCAGGGCGGGGTGGGTGTTGATGAACCGGCCGCCGAACCCGGCGAGGAACTCCTTGCCCACGATCTTCATGAAGCCCGCGGACACGACGAGGTCGGGGCGGTGCGCGGCGGTGGCCGCGGCGAGCGCCGCGTCCCACTCCTGGCGCGTCCCGTGGTCCTTGACCCGGCACACGAAGGTGGGGAGCCCGGCCCGCTCGGCCCGCTCCAGACCGGCGATGCCGTCGCGGTCCGCACCGACCGCGACGATGCGGGCTCCGTACCCCTCGGGGTCGTCACCGATCGTGTCGAGCAGGGCTTGGAGGTTCGTACCGGAGCCGGAGACCAGGACGACCAGGCGGGCCGGTCCGGCGGAGGAGAGCGGGGAGGCCACGGCTGGGCCCTTTCTCGCGTGTGGAGCAGTTCGAAGCGGCCGCACCACCCGCCGCATTGCGGGACCGGCGGCACGACGGCCATGCTGTTTGTACGGTCGTACGAAAGAATCGCGCCCCTGGATACGGGGAACTCTACGAACGGGCCGACCGTCAGCAACGATACCGGCACCTCTGGAGGCCCTCGTCTGACGGGGGTGAGGGTCGGGTGACCGCCGGCCCGGCAGCCTCTCAGGTGACAGCTGTCGGCCACCGCGCCTGTACGCCCAGCTTCCGGCTGCTCCTCGCCGGAGGGTAGCGTCAGGGACAGCGAACCGTCCGCAGGGCGGAAATGACGAGATGGGGAAGACGTTCACCATATGCCGGACCGACGCCGCCGCACCGCCTTCCGCCTTCCGCTGCCCGAGCGGTCCTCACTGCTGATGCGGGAGCGCCAGTCCCCCGCGGGCTCCTCTTCTTCTTCCTCTTCCTCTTCCTCCTCGCCGACCGGGTCCTCCGGTCCGCAGGACGACAACCCCTTCGCCCCGCCGCCCGAGGACCGCCCCGACCAGCCGTGGCAGCCGCGCCACCCGGTCAACGGCGGTACGAACGGCAACGGAAACGGCGAGGGCGACGGCGACTCCGGGGACACGCCCGAGGGCGGGTCCTCCGACAACCGGCCCGTCTGGGGCAGCCAGTGGAGCAGCCACCAGCCGGGACGCCAGAGCGGCACCTTCGGCGGACGGCCCACCGGACCCGGCGGACCGAACGGCCAGGGCGGCGGCCGGGGCGGGCCCGAGGGCTCCCGCGGTCTGCGCTGGGACCCGACCGACCCGGTCCAGCGCCGCGCCCGCTACTCACTGCTCTCCGGCATGTGGGCCTTCTTCTTCGCGCTCTTCGACTTCCCGGAGATCGCGCTGCTGCTCGGCGCACTCGCCACGTACTGGTCGATCAGCGCGCTCCGGGCCAAGCCGAAGGAGCCGTCCTCGACGGGAGAGACGGCCGGCCGGGCCGCGGCTCCCGGCACCGCGTCCGGTGCGCCGTCCGCTCCGGCGCCGGCCGCAGGACCCACCGCCGCGGCGGGCCCGCAGGGCGCCAACTACGTCCAGCGCGGCAGCCGGCAGCAGACGACGGCCGCGGTCAGCGGTCTGGTGACGGCACTGATCGCCCTGTCGATCGTCGCGACGACGTTCACGGTGCAGCTGGTCTACCGCGACTACTACACCTGCGTGAACGACTCACTCACCAAGTCGGGCCAGCTGTCCTGCAACGACCAGCTCCCGAAGCCGCTGGAACCCTTCTTCGGCGTCAAGGAGTAGCGTCCTGCGGACCGGCCGGGCCGAGGGGCTCGGCCGGTCCGGACGCCGGCGTGGAGTCGGCGGCCGGTGCGGCCGGCGCGGAGTCCATGGCCGGTGCCTTCGCGTGCCAGGGGTCCGTCGGCAGGAAGTCGTACGCCTCGAACCCGTCGTCCGCGTCGGCCTGGCGAGACCCCACCGGGCCGGCCGGGCTGGGCACGGACACGGGGGCCTCGTCCGCCCCGGGTTCCTCCGGCCGGGGGCCGCGCCTCGGCCACCACCTGCGCCAGGCCCCCTTCCAGGGCTCCCGCGCCGCCGCGTCACCGGGCTTCCCCGCCTCGTCCGTACCGCCGGCCCCGGCCCCCTCCGCCCCCTGTTGCTCGTCCGGGGTACGCCCCCGCAGCCGCCAGGCCCGGAGCAGCAGCGCCAGCGGTACGGCGAGCGCCGCAGTCCACACGAGGGCCGCCGCGCCGGTGAGCCACCACACGGGACCGAACCGCGCCAGCGCGTGGGTTCCCAGCGGCCCGCCCGCCGCCCCGGCCAGCAGGGCCGCGCCGAGCCCGCAGCCGGCTGCCGCCAGCGCGGTGGTGAGCGCCGTCTCCCGCAGGCTCCACGCCTCCTCGCGCTCGCCGTGGGCTGGCGCCGCCCTTCGTACGGTGAACCAGGCCACCGTCACCGCCGCCGCGACCGGCACCGCCGCGGCCGCCCAGTTCAGGGGCGTCCCGGACCCCTGCGCCGGCAGCGCGGCCAGCAGGGGGAAGTCCGGCAGCGACGGGCGTCCGGTGAAGGCGAGCGGGGTGGCCGTGGACGCCGTACCGAGCGCGACGCCGGGGCCGAGCCCGTACGCGGCACCCCACACCGCCGCGTTCGGCACCAGCGCCAGCGCCAGCAGGAGCACCGCGCACCGCCCCGCCCAGTCGTCCGAGAGCCGCAGGAAGGACCCCTGGACCGGTTCCGCGTGGAACACCAGCGCCGTCGCGGCCACCAGCGCGCCCCCGCCCAGCAGGACCGCCACCCCGGCAGCCGCGGACCGGCCGACCGCCTCCGTGCGGCGCGCGAACCGGGAGCGCGCCATCGCCTCGTGCAACCGCACGGGCGCCCAGGAGGGCGGCGGGCCGAGCGGGCGCCCCGAGGCCGTCCACACACCGGCCGCGGCCGCACCCGCCACGACGAGGACCGCCGGGAACAGCAGGGACAGCGGCCGCGCCGACAGTGAAGACCCCCGGGCGTAGAGCGCCACGGCCGCCCCGACGAGCAGATATCCCCCCGCCACCAGGGCGAAGGCGCCTCCTGCCGAGGGGGCGCCACGCTCTTCCCGGGGCTCCAGGACATCCCGGGCAGCCCGGTGTACCAGCCAGACCGGCAGCACGGTGAGCAGCAGCGGAACAACGCCGACGGGGGCCGGGGCGCCGGTCAGGGTGTCGGTCCTGATCAGTTCGGCGCCGTGCGCGAGCAGCCAGAGACCGGCCGCCGCGTGGAAGGCCTCACCGGGGCCGCTGTCGGGGTCCGGGGAGCTGATCCACAGCACCACGACGAGCACGCCGACGGAGCCCAGGCCCAGTCCTGCCGCGAGCGCCCCGCGCAGCAGCGCCCGGGCCTGCACGGCGGACCGTCCGTGCTCTGCCGACAACGACGGGCCGCGTTCGGTCATTTGGGTCACGCCGCAATGCTCCCAACGACACGCGCTTATTCCGTGTAACGGGCGAACGGCCGTTGTGTCGCTCAATATACGTTTATGTACTTTTTCACCCAGTGCAGGCCGGGCGGGGGGCCCTCATGACCCAGAGCACGACCGGCACACCCACCTCCCCTCCGCTCCCCTCGCCCAAGGAGCGACGCAGGCTGCGGGAGGCGAAGTCGCTGAGTGAGGCGCAGGTCGCGGCAGCCGTGGGGGTCACCCGGGCCACGGTCCGGGCCTGGGAGACGGGCCGCACCAGCCCGCGGGGACGCAAGCGCGAGGTGTACGCGCGACTGATCGGGACCGGCGGTACGCGGCCCGCCTCGCATCCCACCCCCGTCAAGCCGGCCACCCCGAACAACCCGCCGAGAGCCGCCGGGAGCGACGTCATGGACCCGACCGAGCCCGGCACCACCACCGCACCCGAGCCGGCCGAGGCCACGCCCACCCGCCCGGCCGAGACCGTCGCGACCGGGACCGCCGCCGTCGGGACCGCCGTGGCCGGGGCCGCCGAGACCGCCGCAGTCGAGACCGTCGCGACCGGGACCGCCGGGACCGCCGAGACCGCCGAGACCGCCGAGACCGAGGCTGCTGGGGAAACGGACGCAGCCGAAGCCGAGGGGGCAGAGGGGGCCCGGCCCTCCCCCGCCGAGGCGTTCGACGCGCTGTACCGGCACGCCGCCCCCGCGCTCTACCGTCAGACCTATCTGCTGACCGGCCGCCGCGCCCTCTCCCGGGAGGCCGTCGGCAAGGCCTTCGAGCTGGCCTGGCAGCGCTGGCCGGAGGTCGCCGTGGACCGCGATCCGGTGGGGTGGGTGCGGGCGGCCGCCTACGAGCACGCGATGTCTCCGTGGCACCGGCTGCGCCGCGAGCACCGCCACCCCGACCCGCCGCCCGAAGCGCCGGGCCCTCGTGCCCTGCTCGACGCGCTGCTGGCCCTGCCACCCTCGTACCGCCGCACCCTGCTGCTGCACGACGGTGTCGGTCTGGGGCTGCCGGAGACCGCGGCGGAGACCGAGGCGAGCACTCCGGCGGCGGCGGGGCGGTTGATGACCGCCCGGGCCTCCGTCGCCGAGCAGCTGCCCGAGCTCGCGGAGCCGTCGGCACCGGCCGGTCAGTCCGCGCTGCTGCACGAACACCTCGGCGCGCTCGCCCTCGCCCAGCCCGCGGCCTCGCTCCCGGTCCCGGACCTGATCCGGACGGGCTGCGAGCGCAAGGCGCAGCTCTGGACCCGGGCCGCCATCGCGTTCACCGTGCTGCTGATCGGGTTGACGCTGATCACCCTGGCGACGGCCCCGACGCGCTACGAGACGCCCCAGTCGCCCCCGCAGAGGGTGGAGGGGGTGCCTCCGCTCGGTGGTCCGCAGAAGCTGACGCCGCTGGACAAGAAGCTGCAGAAGAAGCTCGGCGGTGAGCTGGTGCGCGGTCCGGGCCGGCTGGTCCCCCGGGCCGGCTGATCCGGCGCACCCGTACGCGCCCGGCGCACAGAGACGCGGGGGCCGGCCCCCCCCGCGGGGGGGGGGCCCCCCCGGGGGGGGGGGGGGGGCGCCGCGGGGGGCCCCGGCCCCCCCCCCCGGGGGCCCCCCCGCCCCCCC